>JBKJLF010000810.1:0-3394 GCA_046597185.1 Burkholderiaceae bacterium
CTTCGGGCATTATGGGTGAGCGTGTTGCGGATCGGGCCTAATTTTAAAAATCGGAGAGCTTATGTCTACTGTATTTGATTTTAAAAACAACCCGACCAAAGCCTATAGCAGCATGGCGATAATGGTGTTGGTTTTGATTACCTTTCCCTTTGTTTCGGCTAATTTTGGTAATTCCTGGGTGCGTATTGTTGATTTGTCTTTGCTCTACATTATGCTGGCCCTTGGCTTAAATATTGTTGTCGGCTTCGCTGGCTTACTCGACTTGGGCTATATCGCATTTTATGCGGTGGGCGCGTATATGACGGGTTTGCTGGCATCACCGCAATTTGCGGTGGTGCTGGAGTCGATCGTGAACCAATATCCCATTGTCGGCAATGCCTTGGTTGCGCTGTTTGGTGAAGAGATTCGAAAAAGCGGGATACATCTGTCAATATGGTTTATTGTGCCCTTGGGTGCTGCCTTGGCAGGGTTTTTTGGGGCCTTGCTGGGCGCGCCAACATTGAAATTGCGTGGTGATTATTTGGCCATTGTGACACTGGGTTTTGGCGAAATCATTCGTATCTTTATGAATAACCTGGGTGCGCCAATTAATATTACCAATGGGCCACAAGGTATCAATTTAATTGATCCAATCCGGATTTTTGGTGTGTCATTGGGCGGTGAACCCGGCTCCAATGCAACGGTCATATTCGGTGGTTTTTCCATGCCGTCGGTCAATGCCTATTATTTTCTATTTCTGATTTTGTGTGTGGCCATTATTTTTGTCACCGTGCGCCTACAAGATTCGCGCCTGGGGCGAGCCTGGGTGGCCATTCGTGAAGATGAAATTGCCGCCAAGGCAATGGGCTTGAATACCCGCAATATCAAGTTACTGGCTTTTGCGATGGGTGCTTCGTTTGCGGGGGTGGCTGGCGCGATGTTCGCATCATTTCAGGGTTTTGTTTCTCCTGAATCGTTTTCCTTGACTGAATCGATTGCGATTTTGGCGATGGTGGTGTTGGGTGGGATTGGCCATGTGCCCGGGGTGATTTTAGGCGGGGCGATTTTGGCCGCATTGCCGGAAATTTTGCGCCATATCGTTGAACCTTTGCAAAAGGCTGTTTTTGGGACAGTGTGGATTGAGGCAGAAGTCTTGCGTCAATTATTGTACGGTTTTGCGATGGTGATTGTGATGCTCAATCGTCCGGCAGGTTTATGGCCCGCGCCCAAGCACGAAGATCGGCCCGGTGCCGATTCCAGCGACACCATGGCAGCATAGGAGAGGGCGATGAGTGATCAAATAATTCTTAATATTAGCGGTGTCAATAAGCGCTTTGGTGGTTTGCAGGCCTTGACTGATGTTGGCGTCAAAATTATGAAGGGCCAAATCTATGGTTTGATTGGCCCCAATGGCGCGGGTAAAACCACATTTTTTAATGTCATCACCGGTTTATATCAACCCGATACGGGGTCGTTTGAATTGGATGGTCAGCCGTATTCACCCTCGGCACCGCACGAAGTAGCCAAGTCCGGGATTGCCCGCACATTTCAAAATATTCGTTTGTTTGGCGAAATGACGGTACTCGAAAACGTCATGATCGGGCGTCATGTGCGCACCCATCAAGGCGTGTTTGGGGCCATTTTCAGGCATGGCGCAGCGCGCCGTGAGGAAGCCGAAATTCGCCAACGGGCTTACGAATTACTGGAATTTGTTGGCATTGCAAAGTTTGCCAATCGAACTGCGCGGTTTTTATCCTACGGCGACCAACGTCGGCTTGAAATTGCCCGTGCCTTGGCAACCGACCCTAAATTACTGGCGCTGGATGAACCTGCTGCGGGCATGAACGCCACCGAAAAATTGGCATTGCGCGAATTATTGGTGAAAATCAAGGCCGATGGCAAAACGGTCTTGTTGATTGAGCACGATGTCAAGTTGATGATGGGTTTGTGTGACCGGATGACCGTGCTCGAATATGGTAAGCCGATCGCCGAAGGCCTACCTGCTGAAATCCAGAAAAATCAAGCCGTAATTGATGCCTACTTGGGAGGTTCGCACTAATGAAAGAGAATGTATTGAAAATTAGCGGCCTCAAGGTTGCATATGGTGGCATCAAGGCGGTGAAAGGCGTTGACCTGGAAGTCAACAAAGGGGAGCTTATTACGTTGATTGGTGCCAATGGTGCGGGAAAAACCACCACCTTGAAAGCCATTACCGGGACTTTGCCTGATTGCCTGATTGAAGGCACCATTGAATATAAGGGGCAATCACTGAAGGGCTTGAAATCGTTTCAGTTGGTGGAACGTAAACTGGCCATGGTGCCGGAAGGGCGTGGCGTATTTACCCGTATGTCGATTCAGGAAAACTTGATGATGGGCGCATTTACGCGCAATGACAAGGCGGGCATTGAGGCCGACATCGAAAAATGGTTCACGGTGTTTCCGCGTTTAAAAGAACGTGCGGCACAAATGGCCGGGACTTTATCCGGCGGCGAGCAGCAAATGCTGGCGATGGCGCGGGCCTTGATGAGTCATCCGGAGTTACTGCTTCTGGATGAACCGTCAATGGGTTTGTCACCGATCATGGTGAATAAAATTTTTGAAGTGGTGCGCGATATTTCAGCACAGGGTGTCACTATCTTGTTGGTTGAGCAAAATGCCAAATTGGCCTTGCAGGCAGCGCATCGTGGTTACGTGATGGATTCGGGGGCGGTGATCATGTCGGGCGACGCCAAAGAAATGTTGACCGATCCCCGGGTGCAGGCGGCGTATTTGGGTGAGTAAATCTGGTGAATAAATCAGGTGAATGAAAAATGCCCCGAACGGGGCATTTTTCATACTGCCTGGGTGATGCTGATGGTGCGGATGATACGGACTAATTAAGCAGCTTTTTTGGCTTTAGGCGTCGCTTTTTCAACCGAGCTAACCATTTGGCTCACTGCCTGATTCAAATTGGTTTCCAGTGTTTCCACTGCTTGTTTGGTGGTTTTGGTCAGTTGCTCGTAGCCTGCGTTGGCATTGCCGATGATTGATTTCAATGCCGACACAGCACCTTCGGAACCGGCTGGCGCATGTTTGCTGACTTCATCAACCATCGACAACATTTTGCGATTGGTTTCAGTGAATTGCTCTTCAGCCGCTTTGGTGAATTCAGCTTGGGTATGGGAAGCAATGCTGACCACTTCGCGCCCATAAGCCAATACTTTTTCAGCAGTTGGCTTGCTTTGCGCTTGTGTATGGGCGAAAAATTCTTGTGGGTCTTTCGAAGTCATCAATAATTTGGCAGCGGCGCTGGATTCTTGCAGCGATGCTTTGGTCAGGCTGAGGTTCAAATCGATCAATTTTTCCATGCCTTCGAAAGTCTTGTTGGTCAAGGCAGTCATCATCGCGATTTGCGCGTCGAAATTGGTTTTGTTGG
>JBKJLF010000904.1:0-24086 GCA_046597185.1 Burkholderiaceae bacterium
GATTTGCCATTGATCCGCGGTGCGGCTCGTCCTGCACTCGAAGGCGATGCAAAATGGGAAGAAAAGATTCTCGAATTGGCCGCCGCACTGGATAGCTACATTCCTGAGCCAGAGCGCGCACTCGACAAGCCATTCTTGTTGCCAGTAGAAGACGTGTTCCCGATCTCCGGTCGCGGCACCGTGGTAACAGGTCGTGTGGAACGTGGCATCATCAAAGTTGGCGAAGCGATTGAAATCGTCGGTATTCGTGAAACGCAAGTAACCACCTGTACCGGCGTAGAAATGTTCCGCAAATTGCTGGACGAAGGCCGTGCAGGCGACAACCTGGGTGTGTTGTTGCGTGGCACCAAGCGTGAAGACGTGCAGCGCGGTCAAGTTTTGGCCAAGCCTGGTTCGATCAAGCCGCATGCGAATTTTGAGTGCTCGGTTTACGTTTTGTCGAAAGATGAAGGCGGCCGCCATACTCCATTCTTCGCAAACTATCGTCCACAGTTTTACTTCCGTACGACTGACGTGACTGGTTCGATCTCCTTGAAAGAGGGCGTGGAAATGGTGATGCCTGGCGACAATACAGAATTCACTGTTGCATTGATCAACCCAATCGCGATGGAAGAAGGTTTGCGCTTCGCGATTCGCGAAGGTGGTCGTACCGTTGGCGCGGGTGTGGTTGCCAAGATTCTTGCTGACTAATTTCAGTGTTGATTCAGCTTCATCGTTGCTGCCGTTGTTATTGTTGTTTTGCTTCTCTTCGTTCTTTTCGTAATGCTGCCTGTGCTGGGCACACAAAATAAGTGTCCAGCCAGGCGGTTCGCTCTTTAAAGGAAATTAGCATGTCTGGTACTAATCAAAAAATCCGCATTCGTCTGAAAGCCTTCGATTACAAATTAATCGATCAATCCGCTCTCGAAATCGTTGAAACTGCCAAGCGTACTGGTGCCGTGGTCAAAGGCCCGGTTCCCCTGCCAACCCGGATTCAGCGTTTTGACGTTTTGCGTTCACCCCACGTCAACAAAACTTCACGTGATCAGTTTGAAATCCGTACCCATCAGCGTTTGATGGACATCGTTGATCCAACCGACAAAACGGTTGATGCGCTGATGAAGTTGGATTTGCCTGCTGGCGTGGATGTCGAAATCAAATTGCAGTAAAAATGGATTGGCTGTGTGGTGCCGATGCATATTGGCAGATTAAATAGCGTAAAGCCGCTTTTTTGGCTTGCGCTATTTTAAAAATGCAGCTATAATCGTGGGCTTCGGTGCAGATTTGCAGGTTTGTATGCCTGTAAATGGTGTGCCATTTAGTTTTATTAACGTCAGCCCCGCCCAATCGTAGGTGGGAATGGAGAAAAAATGAGCCTTGGCCTTATCGGTCGCAAGGTTGGTATGATGCGCATCTTTAATGATGATGGGGATACTATTCCTGTCACCGTGTTAGACGTATCGAACAACCGTGTTGCGCAAGTTAAAACCGCTGAAACGGATGGTTATTCCGCTGTTCAGGTGGTATTCGGTCACCGTCGCGCTTCGCGCGTCAACAAAGCTGCTGCCGGGCATTTTGCCAAAGCAGGTGTTGAAGCCGGTGATTTTATCAAAGAGTTTGCAATCGATGCGGTCAAAGCTGCTGAGATGAAAGCGGGCGATGTTCTGCCTATCGACATGTTTGCAGTGGGTCAAAAGATCGACGTGCAAGGTGTATCGATTGGTAAGGGCTATGCAGGCGTGATCAAGCGTTATAACTTCGCTTCCGGTCGTGCTACCCACGGTAACTCACGTTCGCATAATGTACCTGGTTCGATCGGTATGGCGCAAGATCCTGGTCGTGTTTTCCCAGGTAAGCGCATGACTGGTCATATGGGTGATGTAACGGTTACCACGCAAAATCTCGAAATCGCTCGTATTGACGCTGAACGCCAGTTGTTGCTGGTTAAAGGTGCGGTGCCCGGTGCCAAAAATGGCCAGGTCGTTGTGTCGTCGGCAGTCAAGGTCAAAGCAAAGAAAGGGGCATAACAGATGGAACTTACGCTCCTGAATGAACAAGGGCTATCCTCCGCCAGTGTGGCAGCGCCAGACACGATATTCGGTCGTGACTACAATGAAGCGCTGATTCACCAAGTGGTGATTGCATATCAAGCGAATGCCCGTAGCGGTAATCGCAAGCAAAAAGATCGTGAAGAAGTGCATCACACGACCAAGAAGCCATGGCGTCAAAAAGGTACGGGCCGCGCTCGTGCCGGTATGTCGTCTTCGCCTTTGTGGCGTGGCGGTGGTCGGATTTTCCCAAATTCGCCTGATGAAAACTTTTCGCACAAAGTCAATAAAAAGATGTATCGCGCAGGTGTCTGCTCGATCCTCTCGCAGTTGGTGCGTGAAGGCCGTTTCTCGGTAGTGGAAAATTTCACCCTGGAAGCACCAAAAACCCAATTGCTGGCCAAAAAATTGGCAGGCATGGGCTTGGAGTCGGTGTTGGTGATTGTTCATGATTTCGATGAGAATCTGATGTTGGCTTCGCGCAATTTGCCGCATGTGCTGGTACTCGAAGCGCGTCACGCTGATCCATTGTCGTTGGTGCACTACAAGAAAGTAGTCATCACCAAGGCAGCGTTGGCGAAGATTGAGGAGGTATTGGCATGAGCACAGTAAAACATAGCGAAGAGCGTTTGCTCAAAGTGTTGTTGGCTCCGGTAATTTCGGAAAAAGCTACGATGCTGGCCGATAAAAAGGAACAAATCATGTTCCTCGTGATGCCGGACGCTACCAAGCCAGAAATCAAGGCTGCGGTAGAAATGCTGTTTAAAGTAGAAGTGGCATCGGTGCAGGTCGCCAATCGTATAGGTAAGCAAAAACGTGCTGGCCGATTCATGGGTCGCCGCAACCATACCAAACGTGCATTTGTCTGCTTGAAGCCCGGTCAGGAAATCAATTTTGCTGAGGAGGCTGCATAATGGCACTCGTTAAGATGAAACCAACCTCGCCCGGTCGGCGTGGTATGGTCAAAGTCGTTAATAGCGACTTATACAAAGGCCGTCCGTTTGCGGCACTGGTAGAAAAGAAATCCAAAAGCGCTGGCCGTAATAACAACGGTCATATCACTACCCGTCATATCGGTGGTGGTCATCGTCAACACTATCGTATGGTGGATTTCAAGCGTAGCAAGGATGGCATTCCAGCCAAAGTTGAACGCATTGAATATGATCCAAACCGTACCGCGCATATTGCACTGTTGTGCTATGCCGATGGTGAGCGTCAATACATCATCGCCACCAAAGGCATGTCGGTGGGTGATTCAGTGATGAATGGTTCGGAAGCGCCGATCAAATCCGGTAACTGCTTGCCAATTCGCAATATCCCGGTTGGTACC
This sequence comes from Burkholderiaceae bacterium, assembly GCA_046597185.1. GTDB lineage: Bacteria > Pseudomonadota > Gammaproteobacteria > Burkholderiales > Burkholderiaceae_D > CAMBDR01. Next base: position 3,358 of record JBKJLF010000904.1, read on the forward strand.
ACCATGCATTGCGTGGAAATGTTGCCAGGCAAGGGCGCGCAAATGGCGCGTAGTGCGGGTGCTGCGGTGGTGTTGATGGCGCGTGAAGGTACGTATGCTCAGGTGCGCTTGCGCTCTGGCGAAGTGCGTCGTGTGCATATCGAATGCCGCGCTACGATTGGTGAAGTCGGCAACGGCGAACACAACCTGCGCAAGATCGGTAAAGCTGGTGCCATGCGTTGGCGTGGTATCCGTCCGACCGTCCGTGGTGTGGTAATGAATCCGGTTGACCATCCGCATGGTGGTGGTGAGGGTCGTACTGCAGCAGGGCGTCATCCAGTGTCGCCATGGGGCCAGCAGACAAAGGGCAAGAAGACGCGCAGCAACAAGCGCACGACTTCGATGATTGTCTCGCGCCGTGGTAAGAAATAAGGGGTAACACATGACACGTTCATTGAAAAAAGGGCCGTTTTGTGACGCCCACCTGGTGAAAAAAATCGAGGCTGCGCAAGCAACCAAAGACAAAAAGCCAATTAAAACCTGGTCGCGCCGTTCGACGATTATGCCGGACTTTATCGGCCTGACGATTGCGGTGCATAACGGCAAACAGCATGTGCCAGTCTATGTTTCTGAAAACATGGTTGGTCATAAACTCGGCGAATTTGCGCTCACCCGCACATTCAAAGGTCATGCTGCCGATAAGAAGGCGAAGAAATAATGGAAACCAAAGCTATCCTCAAAGGTGTGCGCCTGTCAGATCAGAAAGGCCGTTTGGTCGCTGATTTGATCCGTGGCAAGAAGGTTGATCAAGCGCTCAACATCTTGCAATTCAGCCCGAAAAAAGGTGCTGCCATCATCAAACGTGTGTTGGAGTCCGCAATTGCGAACGCCGAGCACAACGATGGTGCAGATATCGACGAGTTGAAGGTCACGACCATTTATGTAGAAAAGGGCCCGATTTTGAAGCGCTTCACCGCGCGTGCAAAAGGCCGGGGTGATCGTATCTCTAAACAATCCTGTCACATTTACGTGACTGTTGGCAACTAAGGAGTCACGATGGGACAGAAGATACACCCAACCGGGTTTCGCCTTGCGGTCACACGCAATTGGTCTTCCCGCTGGTATGCAGGCAATGGCAACTTTGCTTCCATGCTCAATGAAGATCTGAAGGCACGCGAATACCTGAAGAAAAAACTGAAAAACGCATCGGTCGCACGAATTGTGATCGAGCGCCCCGCCAAAAACGCGCGCTTCACGATTTATAGCTCGCGTCCAGGTGTGGTTATTGGTAAAAAAGGCGAAGACATTGAAGTGTTGAAAGCCCAATTGACCAAGATCATGGGCGTGCCGGTACATGTGAATATCGAAGAAGTGCGTAAGCCTGAAATCGATGCACAATTGATCGCTGATTCGATCTCGCAACAGCTCGAAAAGCGCATCATGTTCCGCCGCGCGATGAAGCGTGCGATGCAAAATGCCATGCGCCTTGGTGCACTGGGCATCAAGATCATGTCGTCCGGTCGTTTGAACGGGATTGAAATTGCACGTAAAGAATGGTATCGGGAAGGCCGCGTGCCGCTGCATACTTTGCGCGCTGATATCGATTACGGCACCAGCGAAGCAGAAACCACTTACGGCATTATCGGTGTCAAAGTGTGGGTTTACAAGGGCGATCGTTTAGCCAATGGTGAAGCACCAGTAATCGATGTTGCGCCAGAAAAAGATGACAAGCGTCGTGCTCCCCGTCGTGAAGATGGTAAGCCTGGCGGTCGTCCTCGTGCCAAGCGTGATGGTCAAAATGCAGGCGGTGGTGCTGGTGGTGCTGGCCCGGGTGCGGGCGGTAAGCGCGTGCGTGGTGCTGCTACTGAGAAAGCAGGAGAATAATCATGTTGCAACCAAAACGCAGAAAATATCGTAAAGAGCAAAAAGGGCGCAATACCGGTATTTCGCATGAACGCGGCACCGCTGTTTCGTTCGGCGAGTTCGGTTTGAAATCGGTAGGTCGTGGTCGTCTCACAGCGCGTCAGATTGAAGCAGCGCGTCGTGCCATGACCCGTCATATTAAGCGTGGTGGGCGGATCTGGATTCGTGTTTTCCCGGACAAGCCAATTTCGCAAAAGCCTGCTGAAGTCCGTATGGGTAACGGTAAAGGTAATCCTGAGTACTACGTCGCCGAGATTCAACCCGGTAAGATGTTGTACGAGATGGATGGTGTTGATGAGGCGTTGGCTCGGGAAGCGTTCCGCTTGGCTGCCGCTAAATTGCCATTGATGACGGCATTTGTCGTTCGTCAAGTTGGCCAATAAGAGGAGTTAAATATGAATGCAAGTGAACTCCGCGGCAAAGACCAGGACGCTCTGAAAAAAGAGCTGAATGAGTTGTTAAAGGCCCAATTCGGTATGCGTATGCAAATCGCGACGCAACAACTGAATAATACCTCGCAACTCAAGCGTGTACGCCGCGATATCGCCCGGGTTAAAACGGTCATGAATCAAAAGGATGCGAAGTAATGGACGATCAAGTTAAAAAGACGCTCAAGCGCACTGTGATTGGTAAGGTTAGTTCCGACAAAATGGATAAAACCGTTACCGTGGTGATCGAACGTTCTGTCAAGCATCCGTTATACGGGAAAATCATGACGCGCTCCAAGAAGTACCACGCGCATGATGAGACTAACCAGGCTAAAGTCGGTGATACCGTTGAAATCCAGGAAGGTCGTCCAATCTCGAAGACGAAGGCATGGAGCGTGACCCGTGTGATACAAGTCGCACAAATTGTTTAAGGTTTTTCGAAAATAGTTCTTGCAAGCCCGGTAGTTGTATGTCATACTGCTGGGCTTCGTTCAAGTAGTTCCGCTCATTGAAGCTAAGTGCCCTGCGCAAGCGGGTATTAAGTGGTTAAGTAGTTTTGGAAGTCGTCAACCCAATCAGTTGTTTGATGTTCGCATCATGCATCTGGCGGGACCAAGACTGACCGCACCCGCATATGCGGATTGGGCGGCTTAAGTTGGGAAAGAGAATATTATGATTCAAACTGAAAGCCGGCTAGAAGTGGCCGACAATACGGGTGCCAAAGAAGTGATGTGCATCAAGGTATTGGGTGGTTCCAAGCGTCGTTATGCTGGCATTGGTGATGTGATCAAGGTAACTGTTAAAGTTGCTGCGCCACGTGGCCGTGTCAAAAAAGGCGAAATTTATAATGCGGTAGTCGTGCGCACTGCTAAAGGTGTGCGTCGCCAAGATGGTTCTTTAGTGAAATTTGACAGCAATGCTGCTGTCTTGTTGAACGCGAAGTTGGAACCTATTGGGACACGGATTTTTGGGCCAGTGACGCGTGAATTGCGTACAGAACGGTTCATGAAGATTGTGTCGCTTGCGCCGGAAGTTCTGTAAGGAGTCGTTATGGATAAGATTCGTAAGAGTGACGAGGTAATCGTCCTGACCGGTAAAGACAAGGGCAAACGCGGCGTGGTGCAAACCCGTGTAGATGCTGAACATGTTGTCGTTGATGGGGTCAATATCGCCAAGAAGGCGGTTAAACCTAATCCGATGACCGGTGTTACTGGCGGTATCGTTGATAAGGCGATGCCAATTCATGTGTCTAATGTGGCGTTGTTTAACGCTGCAACAGGCAAGGCAGATCGTGTCGGCTTTAAAGTCGTGGATGGCAAGAAAGTCCGCGTATTTAAGTCGAATGGCGAAGTCGTTAAGGTTTAACAGATCATGGCACGTCTCCAACAGTTTTATAAAGAAAAAGTCGTTGCCGACTTGACCACGAAATTTTCGTACAAGTCGCCAATGGAAGTGCCGCGTTTGCTCAAGATTACCCTGAATATGGGTTTGTCTGAAGCCATCGCTGACAAGAAGATCATTGAACATGCAGTGGGTGATCTGACTAAAATCGCTGGCCAAAAGCCAGTGGTGACCAAGGCACGTAAGGCAATTGCTGGCTTCAAAATTCGCGAAGGTTATCCAATTGGTTGTATGGTGACTTTGCGTGGTGCTCGCATGTATGAATTTCTTGATCGTTTAATTACCGTTGCCTTGCCTCGGGTACGTGACTTCCGTGGTGTATCCGGTCGCGCATTCGATGGTCGTGGTAACTACAATATCGGTGTGAAAGAGCAAATCATTTTCCCCGAAATTGAATACGACAAGATTGACGTGTTGCGTGGTATGAATATTAGTATCACCACCACTGCCAAGACCGACGATGAAGCGAAAGCTTTGCTCGCCGCCTTTAAATTTCCGTTCAGAAACTGAGATCGCCATGGCAAAACTGGCACTGATTAATCGCGAACAAAAACGCGCTGACCTGGTAAAGAAATATGCCAGCAAGCGTGCAGAGTTGAAGGCCATCATTGATGACCAATCGAAATCTGAAGAAGAGCGCTACGAGGCTCGCTTGAAATTACAAGCGTTACCACGTAATTCGAACCCAACCCGCCAACGTAACCGTTGTGCAATTACGGGTCGCCCACGTGGCACATTCCGTAAATTCGGCTTGGGCCGTACCAAACTCCGTGAATTCGCCATGCGTGGTGAAATTCCCGGTCTGACAAAAGCAAGCTGGTAATAGGAGTACAAGCAATGAGTATGAGCGATCCTATCGCCGATATGCTGACCCGCATACGCAACGCCCAGGGTGTACACAAGACTCAAGTAGTCATGCCGTCGTCCAAGTTAAAGGTTGCAATTGCCAACGTCCTCAAGGACGAGGGTTACATTGAAGATTTCGTGGTGGCTGCCGAAGGCGGTAAAGCGGAATTGAAAATCGGTTTGAAATATTATGTTGGTCGTCCCGTCATTGAGCGCCTTGAGCGCGTTTCCCGTCCAGGGTTGCGTGTCTACAAGGGCAAAGACGAGATCCCTGCTGTGATGAATGGTTTGGGCGTCGCAATCGTCTCCACCCCAAAAGGTGTGATGACGGATCGTAAAGCGCGCGCAACCGGTGTCGGTGGCGAAGTAATTTGCTACGTGGCTTAAGGAGTGCAACGATGTCTCGAGTAGCTAAAATGCCGATTGCACTGCCAGCGGGCGCGGAAGTGTCCATCGCAGCAGAGCAAATTACGGTCAAAGGCCCATTGGGCACATTATCCCAGTCCCTCAACGGATTGGTCAAGATTGGCAACAACAACGGAACCCTGAGTTTCGAAGTTGGCAACGATAGTCGCGAAGCTGATGCGATGTCGGGTACGATGCGCGCACTGGTCAACAATATGGTGATCGGTGTGACCAAAGGCTATGAGAAGAAGTTGACATTGGTGGGTGTGGGTTATAAAGCCCAGGCTGCTGGTGAAAAACTCAATCTCTCGCTGGGGTTTTCGCATCCGGTAGTGCACGATATGCCTGCTGGCATCAAGTGCGAAACGCCAACCCCGACGGAGATCCTGATCAAAGGGATCGACAAGCAGCGCGTTGGGCAAGTTGCCGCCGAAGTGCGTGCTTACCGCAGTCCTGAGCCTTATAAGGGCAAGGGCGTTCGTTATGCGAACGAAGTGGTCAAGCTTAAAGAAACCAAGAAGAAGTAATAGGGGCTGATGATGAACAAAAAAGAATCACGGCTGCGTCGCGGGCGTCAAACCCGGATCAAGATTGCCGAGTTGAAGGTGAACCGTTTGGCGGTGCATCGTACCAATTTGCATATCTATGCCAACCTGATCAGCCCGGATGCAACAATTTTGGTTTCAGCTTCAACGCTGGAAGCCGAAGTGCGGGCCGAATTGGCGGGCAAGTCTGGTGCAGGTGGCAATGCCGCAGCGGCAGCACTGGTTGGCAAGCGCGTCGCCGAAAAGGCGTTGCAAGCAGGGATTACCGAAGTCGCGTTTGATCGCTCCGGTTTCCGTTACCACGGTCGGATCAAGGCGTTGGCAGAAGCTGCGCGTGAAGCCGGTTTGAAGTTCTAAGGAAGAATTGTCATGGCAAAAATGCAAGGTAAAGCGGCAGGCGACAAACCGGATGACGGCATGCGCGAAAAAATGATCGCGATCAACCGCGTGACCAAAGTGGTCAAGGGTGGTCGTATCATGGGTTTCGCAGCATTGACTGTTGTGGGTGACGGCGATGGTCGTATCGGCATGGGCAAGGGCAAATCGAAAGAAGTGCCAGTGGCTGTGCAAAAAGCGATGGAAGAAGCACGTCGCAATTTGTTGAAAATTTCGTTGAAAAACGGCACATTACAACATACCGTAACAGGTCAGCACGGTGCATCGCGGGTTCTGATGAGCCCAGCCAAGCCCGGTACTGGCGTGATTGCCGGTGGTGCGATGCGCGCTATTTTCGAAGTGATGGGTGTCACCGATGTGGTGGCCAAATCGATCGGTTCCAGTAATCCGTATAACATGGTTCGCGCCACGTTGGATGGTCTGGCCAAGATGAGCACGCCGGCAGAAATCGCTGCCAAGCGCGGCAAGTCGGTTGAAGAAATTCTGGGTTAAGGTGAACAACATGGCAAAGACAGTCAAAGTTCAGTTAGTCATGGGGTTGATCGGCACGCAGCAATCTCATCGCGCTACCGTGCGCGGTTTGGGCTTACGTCGGGTCAACTCGGTTCGCGAGTTGGAAGACACGCCAGCAGTGCGCGGCATGATCAACAAAGTGCGTTATCTCGTTAAAGTTGTTGGGTAAGCCGCAAGGCTTACGAACGGAGCAAATTATGGAATTGAACACTATTTCCCCAGCACCAGGTTCCAAGCACGCCAAGCGTCGCGTTGGTCGTGGTATTGGTTCGGGCCTGGGTAAAACGGCGGGCCGTGGTCATAAAGGCCAAAAGTCACGTTCGGGCGGGTTCCACAAGGTAGGTTTTGAAGGTGGTCAAATGCCTTTGCAACGTCGTCTGCCAAAGCGTGGTTTCAAATCACTGAATGCCTCTTTTAAGGCAGAAGTGCGGTTGTCGGATCTGGAAGGTTTGCCAGTGTCGGACATCGACTTGGTTGCATTGAAACAAGCTGGCTTGGTCGGTGTGTTGGCACGTGATGTACGCGTGATTCTCACTGGCGAAATCGGCAAAAAAGTAACGCTCAAAGGCTTGAAAGCAACGGCGGGTGCGAAAGCAGCCATCGAAGCCGCTGGCGGTTCGGTTGAGTAAGCAAGCTGTTTGATCGGAGCATTCATTGGCAACTAACCCACAACTTGCGAAAAGCGCGGCCAATGGTTTCCCTTGGGGACGCCTTTGGTTTCTGCTTGGTGCATTATTGGTCTACCGTATTGGTGCGCACATCCCGGTTCCCGGGATTGATCCGACCTCATTGGCGGCATTGTTTAAACAAAACCAGGGCGGTATTTTGGGGATGTTTAATATGTTTTCCGGTGGCGCATTGTCCCGTTTTACCATTTTCGCGCTGGGCATTATGCCCTACATTTCGGCTTCGATCATTATGCAATTGGGTTCGATCGTGTCGCCGCAATTGGAAGCGTTGAAAAAAGAAGGTGAGTCTGGACGGCGTAAGATTACGCAGTACACTCGGTATGGCACCTTGGTGCTGGCGACGATTCAGGGTTTATTCATTGCAATTGGCCTGGAATCGCAAAGTGGTTTGGTACTCGATCCCGGTTTGGCTTTCCGCTTCACCACGGTCGTCACTTTGTTGACTGGCACCATGTTTTTGATGTGGTTGGGTGAACAAATTACCGAGCGTGGTTTAGGTAACGGTATTTCGATCATCATCTTCGCAGGGATTGCGGCGGGTTTGCCAAATGGATTGGGTGGCTTGTTTGAGTTGGTACGTAATGGTTCGATGCACTCTTTGGTGGCTTTGATCATTTGTGTATTGGCCGCTGGCGTTACCTTTCTGGTGGTGTTCATTGAACGTGGGCAACGCAAGATTCTGGTGAACTACGCCAAACGGCAAGTAGGTAATAAAGTGTATGGTGGGCAAAGCAGTCATTTGCCGCTGAAGTTGAATATGGCGGGTGTGATTCCTCCGATTTTTGCTTCGTCCATTATTTTGTTCCCGGCAACGATTTCAGGCGCATTTACCAAAGATGGCGAAGGTGGCCCAATGGTACGTTTCTTGAAAGATATGGCTGCCTCCATGGCACCAGGTGAACCGATTCATGCCTTGTTGTATGCGATTGCCATCGTGTTTTTCTGCTTCTTCTATACCGCTTTGGTATTTAACAGCAAAGAAACCGCTGACAATTTGAAAAAGAGCGGTGCATTCGTTCCGGGGATACGTCCGGGTGAGCAAACCGCACGTTATATTGACAAGATTTTGATGCGTTTGACCTTGGCTGGTTCGGTGTATATCACCTTGGTGTGTTTGTTGCCGGAATTTTTGATTGCCAAATGGAAGGTGCCGTTTTATTTTGGTGGTACTTCTCTATTAATTATTGTGGTAGTGACGATGGACTTTATGGCGCAGGTACAGAACTATGTGATGTCCCAGCAATATGACTCTCTACTACGCAAGGCAAACTTTAAAGGCGGCGTAACCCGCTAACGCGAGGGCACGGACCATATGGCAAAAGACGACGTTATTCAGATGCAAGGCGAGATTCTTGAGAATCTGCCCAACGCAACATTCCGAGTGAAGTTGGAAAACGGACATGTGGTGCTCGGCCACATTTCTGGCAAGATGCGAATGAACTATATTCGTATTTTGCCGGGCGATAAGGTGACGGTAGAATTGACACCTTATGATTTGAGCCGGGCACGTATTGTGTTCCGCACCAAGTAATACACAAACGAAAGAAAGAGGCTTTTATGAAAGTTCTGGCATCAGTTAAGCGGATTTGCCGCAACTGTAAAATTATCCGCCGCAAGGGGCATGTTCGTGTTATTTGCATCGAAGCTCGCCACAAGCAGCGTCAAGGTTAATTAACACGTTATTTATTGAGGAATAACGAATGGCACGTATCGCAGGGGTTAACATCCCAAATCATCAGCATACCGTAATTGGCTTGACTGCAATTTATGGTATCGGCCGCCCACGCGCAGAAAAAATCTGTGCTACAACGGGTGTTTTGACGACCAAAAAGATCAAAGATCTGGACGACAGCGAGTTGGAAAAGCTGCGTGATGAAATTGGTAAATTCATTGTTGAGGGTGACCTCCGCCGTGAACTCTCCATGAACATCAAGCGCTTGATGGACTTGGGTTGCTATCGTGGCATGCGTCATCGCAAGGGCTTGCCGGTTCGTGGTCAGCGTACCCGAACTAACGCACGTACCCGTAAGGGCCCGCGTAAAGCCGCACAATCGCTGAAGAAATAATCAGCAGTTTGATTTGTCGTCGGATTCAAGGAAAACATTATGGCTAAAGCCCAAAATAGCGCAGCAGCAGCCCGCGTGCGCAAAAAAGTTAAAAAGAATGTGGCCGAGGGTATCGCACACGTGCATGCTTCGTTCAACAATACCATCATCACGATCACTGATCGCCAAGGCAATGCCTTGTCCTGGGCAACATCAGGCGGTGCCGGTTTTAAGGGTTCGCGTAAATCGACCCCGTTTGCAGCCCAGGTTGCAGCCGAGGCCGCAGGTAAAGTGGCAGTGGAATGTGGCGTGAAAAATCTGGAAGTACGGATCAAGGGCCCAGGTCCTGGCCGTGAGTCCGCCGTGCGTGCGTTGAACAATCTGGGTATTAAAATCACCCTGATTCAAGACGTTACACCGGTGCCACACAACGGTTGCCGTCCACCAAAGCGCCGTCGTATCTAAGTGCTGAATTTTAGCGCTGAATTTAAACAATGAATTTAAGCGTTATAGTTTAATTGAGATTGCCCGTTGTGTTATAATTTCGGGCTTTAAGACCACCGTCCAGCGTTTTTCGCTGTGACTTGCGTTCGTTAGTGCCATCAAATTGCTTTTGAATGGATTGCACTAACCGGGGCGTTAACTGAAATAAAGGAAGAATTGTGGCACGTTATATCGGACCAAAAGCAAAGCTGTCGCGCCGCGAAGGCACGGATCTGTTCTTGAAAAGCGCTCGTCGTTCACTCGACTCGAAGTGCAAACTGGATGTCAAACCAGGTCAACATGGCGTAAAATCGGGTGCTCGTACCTCGGACTACGGTAACCAATTACGCGAAAAGCAAAAAGTAAAACGCATGTACGGCATCCTGGAACGTCAGTTCCGCCGTTATTTTGCAGAAGCAGAACGCCGTAAAGGTAATACCGGTGAAACGTTGTTGCGTTTGCTGGAAGCACGTTTGGATAACGTGGTTTATCGTATGGGCTTTGGTTCGACCCGCGCAGAAGCGCGTCAATTGGTCAGCCATAAAGCACTGACGGTCAACGGCATCGTTGTCAACATCGCTTCGTACCAGGTTCGCAGTGGCGACGTGGTCGCGATTCGCGAAAAGTCGAAAAAGCAAGTTCGTATCGTTGAATCCCTGGCATTGGCCGAACAAATCGGTATGCCGAGCTGGGTTTCGGTTGATAGCAAAAAGATGGAAGGTATTTTCAAACAAATGCCGGATCGTAACGAAGTCGCGATGGATGTCAATGAATCGCTGATCGTCGAATTGTATTCGCGTTAATCCCCCGTTTTGCCGCTGTTTTGTTGTTTCTGCCCGCGTAATGATTCATTGCGCGGGTTTGTCATGTCATCCATCAGCCTTACGGGTGTACCGAGCCGAGGGTATTGAAAAGGACTCCTATGCAAAGCAATCTGTTAAAACCCCGTATTATTGAAGTTGAATCGCTCGGTGCTGGTCATGCCAAAGTCACCATGGAACCATTTGAGCGTGGTTATGGCCATACTTTGGGCAACGCGCTGCGTCGCGTGTTATTGTCCTCCATGGTTGGCTATGCGCCTACCGAAGTGACGATTGCCGGTGTGGTACACGAATATTCCTCACTCGACGGCGTGCAAGAAGACGTGGTCGATCTGCTGTTGAATCTCAAGGGCGTGGTGTTCAAGGTGCATAACCGCGACAGCGTGACCCTGACTTTGAAAAAAGATGGCGAAGGCTCGGTATTGGCTTCGGATATTGATCTGCCACATGATGTGGAATTGATTAATCCTGACCATGTGATCGCCCATTTGTCAGCGGGTGGTAAGTTGGATATGACCATCAAGGTGGAAAAAGGCCGTGGTTACGTGCCGGGTAATGTGCGTCGCCTGTCGGAAGACACCAATAAAACCATCGGCCGTATTATTCTGGATGCGTCGTTTTCGCCAGTGCGTCGGGTTTCGTATTTTGTTGAATCGGCTCGGGTGGAACAGCGTACCGATCTGGATAAATTGGTGATCAATATCGAAACCAATGGTGTGATTTCGCCAGAAGAAGCGATCCGCCAATCGGCGCGCGTGCTGGTTGATCAATTGAATGTGTTTGCCGCGCTGGAAGGTACGGAAGCCGCAATGGAAGCACCGTCGCGCACACCGATGGTTGATCCTATCCTGTTGCGTCCGGTCGATGATCTGGAACTCACCGTGCGTTCGGCCAACTGCCTGAAAGCGGAAAATATTTACTACATTGGCGATTTGATCCAGCGTAGCGAAAACGAATTGCTCAAAACCCCGAATTTGGGTCGCAAATCACTCAACGAAATCAAAGAAGTTTTGGCTTCGCGCGGTTTGACCTTGGGCATGAAGTTGGAAAACTGGCCACCGGCTGGTTTGGAAAAATAATTTGTAAGTTGTACCTCAGTCCGGGCCAACGCGGTGTTGGCCCGTTTAACCTCACACCGGCCCGCAACCTGGCTCTACGCCTAGTTGATAGAAGAGTCGGCTAAAAATATGTGAAAAGGAATTATCATGCGTCATCGTAATGGTCTTCGTAAATTAAATCGTACTTCTGCACATCGCCAGGCGATGTTGCGCAACATGACCGTGTCGCTGCTGCGTCACGAAGCGATCAAAACCACTTTGCCAAAAGCCAAAGAATTGCGCCGCGTGGTTGAGCCTATCCTGACCTTGGGTAAAGTGGACACATTGGCCAATAAGCGTTTGGCATTTGACCGTTTGCGTGACCGTGAAATGGTCGTGAAACTGTTTGCCGAACTCGGCCCCCGTTTTGCTAACCGGAATGGCGGCTATCTGCGTATTTTGAAAATGGGTTTCCGTGTTGGCGACAATGCGCCGATGGCTTATGTTGAATTGCTGGATCGTCCGGATACCACTGAAGTGGTTGAAGTGGTTGAAGAGTAAGCATAACCAGTTTGTATTGGTGTCAAAAATTGCAAAGCCAGGTCAAAAGCCTGGCTTTTGTTTTGGGTGCGTATTGACGAGGCTTGAATCGTGGGTGGGACCCCGTTAAAATATCACGCTATATCGCGCCTGATTGCAAGCTTATTGCAACATCATTGCAACTGAGGTGCAAAAAAACTGTCCAAGTACCCGAACTTGTTGAAAAAAGGATGTTCATGTCACCGTCTTCTCGATTCCCGCGCGCTTTGTTTTACTGGCTGATGCTGTATTTGTCCTTCGCCTCGCCGCTGGCGCATGCGCAAGATTATCTGGAGCCGGAGAAGGCCTTCCTGTTTTCGGCCAAAATGGTCAATGCCAATACAGTGGTCGTGACTTACACCATCGCCGATGGCTACTACATGTACCGCGAGCGCTTCAAGTTCCGTGCGACCAATGCCAAACTCGGCGAACCTAAAATACCGCACGGCAAAGTCAAATTTGATGAAACCTTTAACAAGGAAGTCGAAACCTACCGCAACAAGGTAACGATTGAAATTCCGGTTGAAGCCAGTGCCGAGTTCACGCTGGTGTCCACTGGGCAAGGATGCGCCGATGCGGGCTTGTGCTACCCGCCACTCGACTCCGAGGCGAAGTTGAGCGCACCGAAATCCGCTGCCGCTGCAAGTGCCGCGTCAGTCAAGGCGGAATCAAAGCCGGTTGCATCCGCATCGGCTGCGGCAAGCACTCCAATCAGCCCTGCCAGTGCAAGCAAGAGCGCGGCATCGCAACCTGTGATGTCGGCGACAAGCCTGCAGCCTTCCCCGGTGCCACCCGGTACGCCAGCGCCTGCCTCTTCCACGGCGTCTGCTTCGGTCTTGCCCGCTGTGGCTGCCAGTGCTCTCCAGCCCGTGCCTGCGTTATTGGTATCGCCTGCGCTTGGTGCCGCGACAAATGCAAGTACGGTAGCCATTCAGGTTGCGGCCATGCCGAGCGTTCAGCCTGCTTGCGAGCCAGACGCGGAAGATGCCGATCTGGGCAGTGCGCTCAAGCGCGGCAAGTTGCTGGAATTTCTGCCGTGGTTTTTCCTGTTGGGTCTGGGATTGTCGTTCACGCCGTGCGTCTTGCCAATGGTGCCGATTTTATCGTTCATCATCGTCGGTGAGGGCGCGGCGGTAAAGCGTTCGCGAGCCATACTGTTGTCGTTTGCATATGTGATGGGCATGGCACTGGTGTACACCATTTTGGGCGTGACAGCCGGGTTGATGGGTGAAGGATTGGCAGCCGCGTTGCAAAATCCATGGGTGCTGGGTGTTTTTGGCTTGTTGATGACTGGCCTGGCGATGTCGATGTTTGGCTTTTATCAGATTCAGGTGCCAAGTAGTTTGCAGGCCAAATTGTCGCAGGCGTCCGAGCATCAGGCGCGTGGTAAGCTGGTCGGGGTGTTCGTCATGGGCGCGATCTCCGCCCTGATTGTTGGGCCATGTGTGGCTGCGCCCTTGGCTGGGACGCTGGTCTTCATCAGTCAGACACACGATGTGCTGATCGGTGGCAGCGCCTTGTTTGCGCTGGCCATCGGTATGGGCGTACCGCTGTTGCTGGTGGGTGCTTCGGCGGGTTCGTTATTGCCAAAGGCCGGGCACTGGATGGAAGCGGTGGAGCGGTTCTTCGGCGTGCTGATGCTGGCTACCGCCCTGTGGCTGGTCTCGCCAGTGTTGCCTGCTTCGGTTCAACTGCTGGGCTGGACCTTGCTTTGCCTCGGTTATGGTGCGTATCTGATCTGGTCGCGTGACGGCCACTGGGCTTTCAAGGCGTTCGGCATGACGTTTGCCCTGCTGGGCGCGCTGGAGCTGGTGGGCGTGGTCAGTGGTGGCGAAAATCCGTTTGCGCCGCTTGCGCATTTGCGCGCCAACGCGGAGAAGCCGCTGGCATTCCAGCGCATTAAATCCGTGGCCGAACTCGATGCCGTGCTGGCACAAAATCGCGGCCGTCCGGCGATACTGGACTTTTACGCAGACTGGTGTGTTTCCTGCAAAGAGATGGAAAAGCTGACCTTTACTGATAAAAAGGTCCGCGCCAAACTGGACAAGGCTTTGTTGCTGCAGGCCGACGTGACCGCCAACTCGGCTGAGGACAAGGCGCTGCTTAAACGCTTCAATTTGTTTGGGCCACCAGGCATCATCTTCTTTGATCAGCAAGGCCGGGAAGTGGTCGGGCGGCGGGTGGTCGGCTACCAGTCGAGCGAGAAGTTTTTGCGCTCGCTGAAAGCCAGTTGCGTATTATGAAGTCTTGAGCAAGCGGGCGATGTCGCGTGCAAAATAAGTCAGCACCCCATCGGCCCCGGCGCGCTTGAATGCCATCATCGATTCCATCATGGTTTTATCGTGATCCAGCCAGCCGTTGGCCGCTGCCGCTTTCAACATCGCATATTCGCCACTCACTTGGTAGGCAAAAGTGGGTACGCCAAACTGGTCTTTGATGCGCCGCACCACGTCCAGATACGGCATGCCGGGTTTTACCATCACCATATCTGCCCCTTCCTGAATATCCATCGCCACTTCGTGCAAGGCTTCATCGCTGTTGGCGGGATCCATTTGATAGGTGTTTTTGTTGCTTTTACCTAAATTCCCCGCCGAACCAACCGCATCGCGGAAAGGGCCGTAAAACGATGACGCATATTTAGCCGAATACGCCATGATGCGGGTGTGAATGTAACGCTGCGCTTCCAGCGCTTCGCGGATTTGGCCGATGCGCCCATCCATCATATCGGAAGGGGCCACAATATCCACCCCGGCTTCAGCCTGGGTCAGCGCCTGTTGCACTAGCATCAGCGTGGTTTCATCGTTTAAAACATAACCCGCATCATCGATCAAACCGTCCTGGCCATGGCTGGTGTAAGGGTCGAGCGCCACATCGGTAATCAGGCCCAATTCGGGAAAGCGCTGCTTCAAGGCGCGCACCACGCGCGGCACCAGGCCATCTTGATTCAATGCCTCTTGCCCATTCGGGGTTTTTAACCGTGCATCGATCACGGGAAACAGTGCCATGGCGGGAATGCCCAGTTGTACACAATCTTCGGCCATGCCAAACAGATTATCCAGCGAGACTCGTTCCACGCCAGGCATGGAGGCGACGGCTTGGCGCTGATTGCTGCCGTCAACCACAAATACCGGGTAGATCAAGTCGGCAGCGGAAATGTGGTTTTCGCGCACCATGGCACGGGAAAAATCGTCGTGGCGCATGCGGCGCAACCGTAAAGCAGGAAATTGAGCAAAGTGCGACATCATAATTCCTTTAAAAAAATATTGGAATGGGGGAACTTTATCAAAAACCAGGCGTCTGAGTGTGCATGTGAGCTTTGCTCTTTGGCCCGTTTCTCTCTCCTCGGCGGGCCAGTATCCGAGATGATACAAATTTTGCTACCCCGCATCGTCTTGCGGGGTATTTTTTTGCTCATTCACACCCGCCAACGCTGCCAAACCAGTGAATTGTAAAATCTTTTCATTCGCTTCCTCAATACCGATGCGCTTTAATGCCGAAAATAATTGCACAGTAAAAGCCAACGGTTGGCCTGCCGCATCGACATAACTGGCCAAAATGGTTTGTGCCTGGCGCAAGGCGAGGCTGGATTCATTGCGATTGAGTTTGTCGGCCTTGGATAAAATGCAATGAATCGGCTTGCCCGTGGGCGCGAACCACTCCAGCATTTGCGTGTCAAGCTCGGTGAATGGGCGACGCGCATCCATAATCAGGATCAAACCAGCTAATTGATCACGCTGTTGCACATAGTCGCCCAGCAATTCTTGCCAATGCCACTTGGCCCCGCCGGAGACTTCGGCATAGCCATAACCCGGTAAATCCACCAGCAAGGCCTGGATTTCATCAATCTTGGTGGGGTCTTTGCGGTGTTGCGCCACATGCGCGCCACCAATCGAAAAGAAATTGATATGTTGCGTGCGCCCCGGCGTCTTGGAAGCAAAGGCCAGACTTTTTTGATTGCATAGAATATTGATGGCGGTCGATTTACCGGCATTGGAGCGGCCAGCGAACGCCACTTCAGGAACTTGCAATTTTGGCAGGTCGCGGAGGTGGTTGACTGTCGTAAAAAAACGGGCTTGCCAGAGTTTGGACATGGATTCGATTAGAAAATGAAGCAAAAGAAGTGAGTTAGCGGAAAAGTTCACGCAAGCTATTGTACAATAACGGGTTATGACACGCGCAGATAAAAACTGGCGCAAAGAAAAAAAGCCATGTTGTGCAATTGTGAAGCATGCTGCTTTTTCTACTTATTGATAATTTTAATCCCAGGGTGTTTGAATGAACCGTGCGTTCCTACCAAGTATTAAATCGCTATTGCTCGCGGCAATGGCCGTTTCCAGTTTTGCATTTGCTGCGCCAGCCGTGCATGAAAAGGCAAAGCCTGATGCCGCCAAGGGTGAAGCGCTGTATTCAACCGGCGATAACGTACGCGGCATTCCGGCATGCGAGTCTTGCCATGGTAAAGCAGGCAATTCCACCATTAGCGCCAACCCCAAATTGGCGGGGCAGCACGAAGCGTATTTGGTCAAGCAATTGCATGATTTTGCCAGCCCGGATCGTAAGCAGGCGATCATGGGTGGGTATGCCAAAGCGCTCAAAGCAGATGAAATCAGCAATCTGGCAGCCTATTTGGCCGGGCAGGTGCAAAAACAAGGTACGGCTAAAAATCCGGCTTTGGCCGCCTTGGGCAAAAAAATCTTCCGTGGCGGAATTGCCGAAAAACGTATCCCCGCCTGTGCTGGTTGTCACAGCCCGAATGGCGCAGGTATTCCGGCACAGTTCCCGCGCCTTGCTGGTCAGCATCAGGATTATACCAAGGCACAGTTAACCGCGTTCCGCTCAGAAGACCGCAAAAATAGTGTGCAAATGCAATCCATATCAAAGAACCTGTCGGAAAAAGAAATCGATGCTTTGGCGGATTACATGGCAGGATTAAAGTAATTTGTTGCCAATCGCACGAAAGCTAGTTTCGTGTTCTCAGGTATAAAAAAAGGCCAGCATCTCGCTGGCTTTTTTTTGTGTTACGATTTGTAAGGTATTTTTCTATGAAATATAATGTCGCCAGATTAACTGTTGCAAGATAAGTTTTCCGCAGGGGATGTTTATTTCTTAAATAATGATAAAAAATAAAATCCGGATGCTTGCTTTAAAGTAACTACATGCAATTGAGAAAATTGCTGCCAATCAAGCAAATAAAAGGTCTTTCAAGCTTGGCGGCGAACTGATATCATTGGGGGTTATTAAAGAAAATGAAGATTGGCTTTTACTTGGTAGTTGTGAAGTACAAGCCAAAATCGGCTTGCTTGGTCGGAACAAGTATTATTTATCGAGTTCGGTGGTATTGCCTGGCTTTGGGTGTTAATTAAATTAAATGGATTTCTGATGAAATTACGGGTACGAGATTCGCACGTATTGGCCGGGGTGATGTCACCTTGGTATCGTAGTGGGATGGGATTGGTTTTATCGAGCATCTTGTTGTTGCCCTTATCGGTGGCTGCGGCGGATGCGCCGGAGCCTGGTGATAATGTTGAGCAAGAGCTGCAAGTGTTGCGGCAATTGGCGCAGGAGATGTTGAAACGCATCGACGCCTTGGAGCGCACCCAGCGTGCTAAAAAAGGCCTTGCCGCCGCACCGCCTGATGCAAAATTGCCTGCGCCAACGCCAGCCCCGCCGCCCGTAGTGGATAATACGCCGCTGCCTGTGATCAAAGTGACGCCCAAAGCATTTGAGTTTATCGGCAATACCGTATTTACGTCTGCGCAGTTGAATAAGCAAGTCGAGGGGTATATCGGTAAAGAAACCGATTTCGATGGTTTGGAAGAGATTGTTGATAAAGTAAAAGGCTTCTATCGCGGCAAAGGTTATTTCTTGGCGGTTGCACTCTTGCCCAAGCAAGAAATCGAAGGCGGCACGATTAAGATTGAAGTATTGGAAGGTCGCATCGGTAAGATTCGCACCAAACCTGTCCCGGCTAATGGGGCGCTCAAGGACGATCAATTTAAAGGCATGGTTGCTGCGCGCTTGAAAGAAGGCGATTTGATTACCGAAGATACGCTCGAACGGCCTTTGCTGCAAATGCGCGATTTGCCGGGTGTGGGTGTGCGCTCTACCATCAATGCGGGTGAAAAACTGGGTACAGCGGATATTGATCTGGAAGTTGTTCCGGTCGAAAATGGTCGCAAGGTGTTTACCAATGTCGAGTTTGATAATGCGGGTAACCGTTTTGCGGGTGAATACCGTACCACGGCCAAGATAGGCATCAATAGCTTGTTTGGCATTGGCGATGCTTTAAATACAACATTAACCGTTGGCGTAACGCCAGTCAACGTATTTGGCCGCGTTGGGTACTTGATGCCAATTGGCTATAGCGGTACGCGTGCGGGTGTGAATTTCTCCAGGGTAAATTATTTATTGGGCAAAGATTTTGCCGCACTGAATGTGGACGGGAATGCCACCATCTCTGAATTGCTGGTGGTTCACCCGTTCTTGCGGAATAAATTATACAACTTGTTTGGTCAGGTCAGTCTTGAAAATAAGCTTCTGACGGACAGGCAAGGCACCACGCCTGTGCAAAAACGCTCAATTAACTCGATCAAATTGCAGGCCAATGGCGATAATCGTGGCAGGGGCAACGTGACTACGGGTAATATCGATTTCACGGTGGGCAATTTGAAGATTCAAAATGCGCAGACCCTGGAAGATGATCAAAGTACGGCGGGGTTCCATACCTCGGGCACGTTCGCAAAACTCAACTTTACCGTTAACCACCTGCAAACGCTGGAAGCGCTCAGTCCGAAACTCCCTAAAAATACTGAACTTTGGTTTGCCATGTCGGGCCAGGTGGCATCCAAGAATCTCACTTCCGCCGAAAAATTTGTGTTGGGTGGCGCCGGTCGGGTACGCGGTTATCCGGCGGGTGAAGCGGGGGGCGATCAAGGCTTTGTTGCGACGGGTGAGTTACGTTACTCTGTACCGGGTTTCAAATTAGGCAAAGCGGGTCTGGCGATATCGGCATTTGTTGATTATGGCTGGATTGCACGCAATGCCAAATCCGGCCAGGCACCGCAAGGTGATGGTGGTTCGAATACCCGTAGTTTGTATGGTTATGGTTTGGGCTTTAATCTGGGTGCGCAGGATGGATTTGTGATCCGTTCTGACGTGGCTTGGGGCGGGTCGGGCGCATCGACATCCGACACCAAGGCCAGCAATCCGCGCATATGGTTCCAAGGCGTCAAATGGTTTTAAATCGTTAAAAATTGTTGTAAACTGAAGCTTTTCGATTGAAGAGTGAGTTTGTTATTCCCGATTATTGTTATTGTTGAATTAAAGAGAACATCATGTCCCTACCAGAAACCGTATCCCAGCTCGTTGGCAAAACTGTCAAATCGTTGAAGTCGCTGAAAAAGCGCGTCAAACCGATGGTAATTTGGCTATCGCGCAAGTTGCGGTTGACCTTTAATCCGCAGCCTGCACGGCGTTTGGCCAGAATTACCGCCTTGCTGTTATTACCCTACGTGCCGAGTTTGTTGCCATCGATTGCCTTGGCCAATCCAACCGGCGGGAAGGTGGTGTTGGGTAACGCGACCATTACCCAAACCAAGCCCAATACCGTGCAAATTGACCAAAGCACGGCCAAGGTGGCGCTGGATTGGAACAAGTTTTCGATTGCGCGTGGCGAGAGTGTGATTTTTAATCAGCCCACGGCCAGCTCGGTGGCCTTGAACCGGGTTTTGGGTGGCAATCCGTCTGAAATTTTTGGTAGTTTGAGTGCGAATGGCAAGGTGTTTTTGATCAACCAGGCGGGCGTGCTGTTTGCACCGGGGGCGAATGTGAATGCGGGCGGCTTGGTGGCGTCCACGCTGGGCATGAGTCTGCAGGATTTTAGTGCGGGCAACTATCGCTTCAACAATGACGGCGCGGCGGGCAGTGTCATTAACCGGGGTAATTTGTCGGGTGGCTCGGTTGCCTTGTTGGGGCCAAAGGTAGTGAATGAGGGACAGGTGACCGCCAATCAGGGTAGTGTTGGCTTTGCTGCGGGCGATAAGGTCACGCTCAGCTATGGCACGGGCGGTATGTTGAATATCAAGGTGGATGCGGCGGCGGTGGCGGCTTCGATTGATAACAAAGGGCAAGTGTATGCGGATGGTGGGCAAGTGCAATTTACGGCACGCTCGGCTGATGCGGTGCTCGATACCGTCATCAACAGCTCCGGCACGGTGCGTGCCAATTCCATGATCATGCGTGATGGCAAAATCATTCTGGACGGCGGCCCACGTGGCGTCGTGCAGGTGAGTGGCAGCTTGCAGGCCAAGGGCGAGCAAGCGGGTACGCGCGGGGGTGAGATTAAAGTATTGGGCGATAAAGTTGGTTTGTTTGATCAGGCCAAGGTGGATGCGTCCGGGCAGGATGCGGGCGGTACGGTGCTGGTGGGTGGTAATTATCAGGGTAAGGGCGCGGAAGCCAATGCCAGCGTTACCCATGTGTCGGAGCAGGTTAGTATCAAGGCCGATGCTTTGGGTAAGGGTGATGGCGGTAAGGTGATTTTGTGGGCCGATAACCAAACCAATTTCTTTGGGAATATTTCGGCCAAGGGCGGGGCTTTGGGTGGTAATGGTGGTTTTGTTGAGACTTCGGGCAAGCAG
>JBKJLF010000175.1:0-6124 GCA_046597185.1 Burkholderiaceae bacterium
ATTATGACCCAACGAATATCGTTAGCTAAACCATGCTTAATGCACAAATATGCACTATGTTTACATGAAAATGAGGCCATACCACATTTTCATGTAAACATAGTGCATATTTGTGCATTAAGCATGGTTTAGCTAACGATATTCGTTGGGTCATAATTTTAAACATTAAAGGATATAAAATGAAAAAGATGTTATTAGGAATAATGATACCCAGCATTTTCGGCGTAGCAAATGCGTTGGAAACGGTTACTGGTCACGTTACATTGCTGGAACCAACCTATCTTCCAACCGCGATTGCCTTCTATATCGATGCTGGCACTGCTTCCTGCGAAAGTGGGCAAATAATTTGGGCTAATCCAAATGAAAGCAATAATAAGGCAGTCTATGCGACGCTGATGCTTGCTTTATCGTCGGGGCGGAAAATTCGGCTCTATTTCAATGATGGTGATAAGACTTGCCAAGCAAAATATTTACATTTATTGACTGATCAATAAAAAATTTTACGGCACGCGAATAAAATACGAAGATAAAGGGGTTAGTCCACGTTTTCACACTAACACACCGCATATTTTGGTATTAATTGTAGCCTGCCAATTATTCTTTTTAGTTTGCAAATCGTCGCGATATCACAAATTCCTAAAATGCAAAAAATAAAGAGAGAGTAAAAATGATTTCTACACTGAATTTTGTTGTGCGCCCTATTTTATTAGTGATACTGGTTGCAAGCGCATGCAGCGCCATGGCTGCTGAGCGTGTTAACTTGGCAACTACTGCCGCGAAAGCGGGCTTTGGTGCGCAGAGCATCCACAGCATGACCGGCTTAGGCACCGACGAACTCATACCCCTACGCAGCAAAACACTAAACGGCCACGTTTTTACCCGTTATCAACAGTTCCACCACGGCGTGCCTGTCTTCGGTGAAGCCATCGTCGCCAAGAGTGACGCAGGTGCCCTAAGCGCATCAACCCCAGCATTATCTGGCGTGATGTTAAACAATCTGATTCATGACTTGCCATCAGTAAGTACCAAGGTGGATCATCAAACCGCACTACAACAAGCAAAAACCTTGTCCCACGCGCAAGGCACTAGCAACGATCAAGTTAAGCTCTATATAAAGCAAAGTACTTCCGGTGTCGCCCATTTGTTCTACATGATATCGTTCATTAATCACAGCGCAACAGCACCAAGTCGGCCGTTCTACATGATCGACGCCAACAGCGGCGCAGTGCTCGCCCAGTGGGAAGGCATCAACCATGTTGAAGGCAAAGGCCCTGGCGGCAACGCAAAAACTGGTCAATATGAATACCAAATTGGTGGCAAATATGGGCCATTGGATGTCGTGCAAAGCGGTTCGACTTGTACTCTCGATAGTGCCAACGTCGCTACTTATAACTACAATGGATCGGCAATTGCACCCAGTGGGCCATGGTCATTTACCTGTCCGCGCAACACGAACCATGCCGTTAATGACGCATTTGCACCGATGAATGATGCCCATTTCTTCGGCAATGTTGTGTTTAATATGTACAAGGATTATTTAAACTTGCGCCCGATCAGCCAAAAACTGGCCATGCGCGTTCACTATGCCAATGCCTATGAGAACGCATTCTGGGATGGCACCGCAATGCACTTTGGCGACGGCGCAAACACGTTCTACCCGCTCGTATCTTTGGACGTAGCGGCACATGAAGTGAGCCATGGCTTTACCGAGCAAAATTCGGGTTTGATATATACCAACATGTCCGGTGGTATGAACGAAGCGTTTTCGGATATGGCAGGTGAAGCTGCTGAATTTTATGCGCGCGGTAGCAATGATTGGTTGGTTGGCGCAGAAATCGTCAAAAACGGCGTTGCCTCGCGTTACTTTGAAGACCCAACTAAAGACGGGAAATCGATTGGGCATGCCAGCAAATACACCCCCGGCCTAAACACACATTATTCCAGCGGCGTGTACAACCGGGCATACTACAACTTGGCAAAAACGGTTGGCTGGGATACGAAAAAGGCATTTCAGGTAATGGCCCACGCAAATGACATCTATTGGACTACCAACAGCACCTTTGACCAAGGCGCATGCGGGGTGGCACAAGCAGCGATCGACTTCGGCTATACGGTAAGCGATGTCACTGCCGCCTTTAACGTGGTCGGCGTGAGCTGCCCAGTTGTACCACCGGTATGTAATAGTATTGCCCTCAATCCCGGCGGTCTTCCGGCCAGTGGTGGTCAAGCCTTGGCGCAAGCCAATTGCACAGGGTCGGCAATTACCTATGCGTGGACATTCAATGGCAGCGCTTACGGTGGCAACACATCATCGATTTCAGCCACTATTGGCGCTAACGCCAGCACCAATTCACAAAGCTACCCTGTATGCGTAACGGCAACTAACGCGGGCGGCAGTTCAAGTGCTTGCACCGCCTTAACCCAAGCTGGTGCAGCATTACCTGCCCCGGTATGTAATAGTGTTGGCCTGACACCAAGTAGTCTGCCAGCCAGTGGCGGGCAAGTTTTGGCACAGGCCAGTTGCGCCGGGACAGCGATTACCTATACGTGGGCACTCAATGGTAGTGCTTACGGTGGCAACACTTCAACGATTTCTGCCGCGATTGCTGCTAATGCCAGTACCAATGCACAAAGTTACCCAGTGTGTGTAACGGCAACTAACGCGAGTGGCAGTTCGCGCGCATGCGCTAGCTTGGCCCAAGCAGGCAAAATAGCGGCAGTGCCTACAGTCACCAGTAACCTCAATCCGGCCATGGTGCGCAAAAGCGTAATCTTTACCGCCACCTTGGCAGGTAGCGTGACTGGCGCAGTCGATTTTCTGGCCGATGGCGTGATCATTCCGGGTTGCGCACAAGTGGCGCTCGCCAGTAACACGGCCACCTGCGCCACCAGCACGCTCAAGCCGGGCACGCGCAAGATTGAAGCCAGTTATAACGGTGAGAAAAGTGTCCCGTTATTACAGGTGATACGCACGCTGGATTGGTTGGCACCAGTACTTGATTTGCTGTTAAATGATTAAACACGCGTTGGGATTTTTTATAGTCCACTAGAAATCTGTGTGGGCATAAAAACTAATAGCAATGATTAGTACAATGAAATACCTGGCATAAAACTTGTCAAAATATTAATTTTAAAAAAATTTCAATTATTTAATTTATGAGGTATTTATGAAAATCAAAAATCGTTTAGCTGGCCTCATGGTGGCAGCGCTCATGTTCACATCAACACCTATATTTGCAGCAGATTGGAACGGACCATCGGTCGTAATTGATGCATTATTTGTGTATCCGACGTATGTTGTCGTTGCGCAAGCGTCGTATACAGGGACCGCAGGTTGTCGGGCTGACGGATGGGGTTTTTATTGGAATGACTTTGATGCGCCAACCCAACAGCGAATTTATGCCGCTTTGCTCGCTGCGCGGTTGACCCAAACTCCAATAAAACCTATTTTTACGGATACTGGATGTGGCCCAGAAAATTTAAAAAAATTTACTGGACTTTTTATGCTGTAACACGCTAGCTTAGATCGGGTGAGCATTACGCGCTGCGATCACCATCATTTATTGAACCTGACAGGACACCTAACGGAGACTTTTATGAAATTATTTGCATTTTGTTCCTTGCTATTAGCCAGTTCCGCAGCACTAGCCCAAGGTTTCACAGCGGCTGCCGTACCAACCAGAATCGACGTAGAACGTGGTGATGGTTTTCATATCGTTGGCGCATTTGGGAATGTAGGTGGTTGTACCTTTGAGAACCAGCTATTCATCAAAATAGATCATCCGCAGTATAAACAGATATACGCGGCAGCGTTGGCGGCCTTTGCGGGAAAATACAAAATTTCGGCTTACGTGCATGGGTGTGAGACCGTAGCTTGGTATTCGGGGCCGCCCAACACTTTTAACATCGTGCATGCATATAGCGCACTTGCCATTTCAGATTAAGGGAGATTAGTATGAAATTATCTAAACTAAAGTCATTATTCGCATTGATAGGGTTGGTTGTGACCTCATCATCCGCGTTGGCGAATTACACCTGCACAGGGTTGGTTCGTGGTGTTGCAATGGATCTCAGATCTGGCGATGTTATCACTGAAAGCATCGGCGCAATTAATTGGCCACGCTTATGCAGTGTGCATACCGCTACGAATGGCATTCCGGCGGATGTTTGTAAGCATCTCTATGCGACGTTGCTCACCGCGCAAACCACAGGTAAAACCGTGACATTTTGGGTGAGCGATCCCGGTGAAGTATGCCCAGCCTTGCCAGCGTGGGAGTGGGTTCAAGGTTTGTACTTTTTGCGTATTAATGAATGACATGTGTCGCAGGCGAAGCTGCATGTACAAGTCACAGCTTCGCCACAATTTATCACTGAAAAAGGAAATTAATATGAACTTAAATAAAATCTGCAAGAATCTTGCAATCATTGTTGCATGTGCGCTGACTAGCCAAACAACCAGTGCAGGGGAGCAGACTGGGAAAATAACAAATTTATATGTTCGTGCATCTGATGGATTGATATGGCTTGAAATGGATGGCACGCACTCAACTAGACCTGCTTGCGCCACCCATTCTTATTGGATGATTCAGTCTGAAAGCTCGCCAACTGGAAAACAGCAATATGCAGCCCTACTTGGTGCAAAATTAGCAGGAAAGACCGTTGCCATTGCGGGCAATAATCAGTGTAGCCGATGGGGCGACGGGGAAGATATTAATGAGATTCAGATTATTGACTGAGCAAATTTTTTTATAATAAAGAGATTTGGTACTAGTGCGCTATTGTTCCGGGGTTGCAGTAATTTAGCCTGCACAAATGCTGCACAACCCAATTCAATTCATGTATTTTAGGAGTCTGTAAAATGAGAGTAATTCAAAAATTATTAATATTAGTCGGCGCACTGATGCTGTGGTCGCAAGCAACGGCTGGCAGTTATCAGGGTTTGGTCACTAACGTAACCCCGTTCAACGGCAAGGTCTACGTAGTTGTAGCAAACGGCGGGTTCGACGGTGCTGCAAGCAGTTGCGCCACTGGTAATGGCATAGTCTATTCATTTGACCCGGCCACGCCATTTGGACGGTCGTTGCTTGCCGTTTCGCTTTCAGCGAAGTTGAGCGGCGTTCTCGCCTATGCGATCGGCGATGCCATCTGCAATGGTGGCTCACCTTTTCCACCTACTGGTATTGGTGAAGGGCTAATAGGCATGGACTTAAAAGGTTAAAACGAACAAAAGGGCTAACTTTGCAATAAATGGGGGATTATAAAATTCAACCCGTTTTAGCATAATTTCACTTGACTAGAGAAAAAAATGACACTCACCAATTTGTATTTTAAAAATAACCCGCGTATTTCATTGCGCTTTTTTAATGTGATGAAGTTATGGCTATTCCTCCTATTGGCTGGGCAGGCCCATGGGGCTTTTGCCGCCGCCTCATGTACGTCTGCGGCGTCATTTTTACCGCGTCTTTGCATTACCGTCAATCGAACAGATCTTGAGGTAGGAGATTTGCTTGAATTAAATGGTTGGGTGGAAACTTGTGGTGGTGGTTCAACAAACTATTGCAATAATAAATTGGCTATAATAAGCTTCAAAAATATTAACAATCAGATTGTGGCCCAAGGCGCTGTCAACGCCCAAACTGGCGTGTTTACCTACAAAAAATATACAGATCCGAACGATTTCGGTTCAAATACTATAAGGGGGTATTCCCAATTTGGCGATGCTAGTTCAGCCATCCCGATTTTTGTTGGACCAAAACGAACGGTGATGGAAACTTCTGTTTCCAATACAATCTTTAAAATTGGCGAAGCACTTACCTTTAATGGCATCATACACGGATATAAGCAAAAAGGCGAAGTTGCTTTTAATTTAGTCACGACCAATAACAGCTTCGATACGATATTCTCTCAGCCATTACCAGATACTTATTCATCAGCCCCCCCATTATCACCCGACTACATCACTACAATATCAAAAAAAATCGCATTTGGATTTGCCGGCACTTATAAGCTTATCATGGCTTTTACTTCAAGTGATACTAACAACACAGGCGGTTATTCGCCAGTATACACTGTTACCTTTTTACCGGGCGATAGCGTCAATATGCTATCTGGGTCGAAGAAAGAG
>JBKJLF010000419.1:0-3637 GCA_046597185.1 Burkholderiaceae bacterium
ATCACGCTGCTTTGCACGGTCAGCCTGACGCATGCGGTGAAACCGACCGAACGCAGTCGGCAAAAAGCCATTGCGGAAACAGAACGTGCGCAATTACAACAAAAATTGCGCACGCTCAAACAAGAAATCGGCCAAACCGAAGTGGCAAAAGAACATGCCGCCGATACCCTGGCCGAATCGGAGGCGTCGATTTCTGACGCCAATCGCAGCTTGCGTGATTTGGCCGAGGAACAACGTCAAATCGACATTAAACGCAAGCAACTGCTGGCCGAACAACAACGCTTGCTCGTGATTGTGAGCCAACATCAAACTCAATTGAGCACTTTACTGCGCCAGCAATATGTGGCAGGCAAAGAAGATCGGGTGAAATTACTTCTCTCGGGCGACAACCCGAATCGCATCGAACGCGATTTGCAATACATGGGCTATTTATCCAAGGCGCAAGCGGCGATGTTGGCCAGTTTGCGCGAAAATCTGGCCATTGTTGAACAAAACCAGATTAAAAATCAAGATATTCAAGATGAACTTGAAGAAATTGCACAGGAACAGCGTGAACAAAAAACATTGCTGGAGCAAGAGAAAGG
Organism: Burkholderiaceae bacterium; assembly: GCA_046597185.1. Classification (GTDB taxonomy): domain Bacteria; phylum Pseudomonadota; class Gammaproteobacteria; order Burkholderiales; family Burkholderiaceae_D; genus CAMBDR01. The sequence continues at coordinate 585 of JBKJLF010000419.1, forward strand.
CAAGCGCAGCAAACTGCTGGCGCAATTGTCTCGGCAATTAAGCACCCAGCGCCAGGAGGCAGGTAGCCTGGAACGTGATGAACAACGCATGTCGGCCCTCGTTAGTCGACTGGATAAATTAATCGCCGAGCAATTGGCCGAGCAAAAACGCCAGGACGCGTTGCGCGAAAAAGCGGCCAAAGAAGCCAAACTGGCGGCCGAGAAAAAAGCGGCGCAACTGGCGGCACAGCGGGCGGCACAACAGGCGGCGCAACTTGCAGCACAACGCGCCGCACAACGCGCCGCACAACTGGCTGCAGAACACGCGGCAGCGGCCAAGCCGCATGGCAAGGCTTCAGCACGCGTGCCAGCCACGCCCACACCCCCTCCCATGGTGCGGGTGGAGCCACCCCCGGTCGAGCCGCCTGAGCGCACGCAAGCCCCACCCGAGCCGGGCCCGCGCAACGAGCAAGTGCCCAGCACGGCACCGCAAGAGGGTAGCTTCGCCAACTTACGCGGCAAATTGCACTTGCCTTTGCGCGGCAATATCCATATCAAATTTGGAGCCAAACGCGGCGAGGGAACCAATTCCAAAGGCTTGTTCATCATCGCCAACGAAGGTGCCGAGGTCAAAGCCATCGCCAGCGGCCGGGTGGTGTGGGCCAATTGGATGCGCGGTTTTGGCAACTTGCTGATTGTGGATCATGGCAGCCAATATCTGACCATTTATGGCAATAATCAAAGCCTGTTGAAACGCGCTGGCGATATCGTCAAGAATGGCGATACAATTGCTTATGCAGGTAATAGCGGTGGAAATGAAGAATCAGGTTTATACTTTGAAATGCGCCATCAGGGTCGGGCCTTCGATCCGCTGGCATGGGTTTCAGTGAAATAACGGCAGTGCACATCGGGGGGGAAATATGAGCGTCAAATTAAAGAATATGGGCTTGATCGGCTTGGGTATGGTGGCGGGTATCGGCGCATCGGTGCAGTTTTCTGCCATCGCACAAAAAAATATCGCGCCCCCGCTACCGTATGAAGAATTACGTCAACTTACCGATGTGTTTGGTTTAATCAAAGCCACGTATGTTGATCAAACTGACGACAAAAAATTATTGGCCGACGCCATGGCGGGCATGGTGGCCTCACTCGACCCGCATTCTGCCTACCTCGACAAAAAAGCCTTTGGCGAATTACGTGAAAGTACGCGCGGTGAGTTCGTTGGTTTGGGCATTGATGTCAGCATGGAAGACGGCTATGTAAAAGTGATTGCACCGATTGAAGATTCACCCGCCCAGCGTGCCGGCGTGAAAGCGGGCGACCTGATCACCCGGCTCGACACCACCCCGGTCAAAGGCTTGAGCCTGGATGATGCGGTGAAAAAAATGCGCGGCGAACCGGGCAGTAAAATTACAATTACGGTATTGCGTAAAGATGAAGAAAAACCGGTCATCCTGCATGTCACGCGTGAGCTGATCAAAATGCAAAGTGTTAAAGCCAAAGTGGTGGAACCCGGTTATGGTTGGATACGCATTACCCAGTTTCAAGAGCCGACCATTAAGGATATGGTCAAGAAAATCAAGTTCATGTATCAGGAGGACCCCAATCTGAAGGGCATGATTTTAGATATGCGCAATGATCCGGGCGGGGTATTGCAGGGGGCGATTGGCGTGTCTGCCGCATTCTTGCCCAAAGAAGTGGTGGTGGTGTCAACCAATGGCCAACTACCTGAGCATAACCGTATTTATTATGGCAACCGCAGCCAGTATGCGCAAGGCGAGGCAGAAGACCCGTTGGCTGGCTTGCCTGCCGCCCTTAAAAAAATCCCGCTGGTGGTCTTGGTCAATGGCGGCTCGGCCTCGGCCTCTGAAATTGTGGCGGGTGCCTTGCAAGACCATAAGCGAGCCACCGTGCTCGGTAGCCGCACCTTTGGCAAAGGCTCGGTGCAAACCATTCTGCCCTTGGCCCACCCTGCCGATACCGCGCTCAAGCTGACCACCGCACGCTATTACACCCCTAACGGGCGTTCGATTCAAGCCAAAGGCATTACGCCGGATATCACCGTTGCCGAGAGGGCTGATGGTGAAGATTTGAACCATCTGCGGCTGCGTGAATCGGATCTGGAAAAGCATTTGACTGGCAAAGATGAGGGCAAAAATGGGGCCGAACGCAAACGCGATGAATTGGAAGAAGAACGCCGTATTGCCGCGCTGGACAAAAAACGCAAGCCGCTCGAATTTGGCAGCAAAGACGATTTCCAATTGGCGCAAGCACTCAGCTACTTGAAAACCGGAAAAGTGCAAACCGTCGCAGCAGCGGTGGCACAGGCCAAAACTGATGACCCGGCTGGCACCAGCAAGAAATAAATCCGTTACTACTTAGTTGCTGCTTAGTTGCTACTTATTTGCTACTTATTTGCTACTTATTTGCTACTTATTTACTGTTTTACCGCTTCAGAAATGACCGATAACGCCATATGACCCAGCATGCCAGCAACCCTGATTTGTCGCCGTTAGGGAAATCATCTGCCTATATTACGCAGTATGATGCTGGCTTGTTGTTTCCGATTGCGCGCCAAACAAAACGCGATGAACTGGGTTTAACTGGCACGCTGCCGTTTTTTGGCCTGGATATCTGGAATGCCTACGAATTATCCTGGCTCAATTCACGCGGTAAACCGCAAGTGGCGCTGGCGCAGATCAACGTGGCGGCGGATTCGCCCAATATCATCGAATCGAAATCATTCAAACTATATTTGAACTCGTTTAACCAAACCCGTTTGGCCAGTGTTGATGATGTGCGCGAACGCCTGCGCTCGGATTTGTCCGCCGGCTTTGGTGCGCCCGTACAAATCAAGCTGATTCTGCCGGACAGCTTTCATGAATGCCAGTTTGGCAGCATGGAAGGTTTGTTGCTGGATAGACTCGATATTGAACTCGATGAGCATGAATCGAGCTACCAGCCTCAACCCCGGATTTTACATGCCGATACAAAACAAGCGATGGTTGAAGAGAAACTGGTATCGCATTTGTTAAAATCGAATTGTTTGGTGACAGGGCAGCCGGATTGGGGCA
>JBKJLF010000492.1:0-2639 GCA_046597185.1 Burkholderiaceae bacterium
ATGGGTGCTTGATAGGATGCAAGAAAATAATCTTCCATTCTACCGTAAGCACAGCCCAATATGGTGCAACAACGTCGCAACGCGGTCGCAACAGTGCAAACCAACTAACCTGCGATACCGTATTTGCGTTGCATATTCTGGAATTCTTTCACCAAAGTCGGCAATAAGGGGTGGTTGGCGTCGATATGGCGGATTTTTTCGATGAAAGAATACGCTTGCTGACCCAAACCATGATCCCAACCCAGGGCGTCAATTTGTTTCAAAATGACGGTGGCTGCGCCATATACCAATTGCACATTCTCGGGAATATGATGCACCGCCGCCAACATGGCCGCCACCGCCGCTTTGTAATCGCCTTGTTTGGCTTTTTCTTCGCTGCTCGCCACCAACTCGGCCACTTGTTTTTTGACCTGGATATCCATACCCTTGGCCAAATCGGGGCGGCCGGCTTTTTCAAATACCGCCATCGCCTCGGTCACGCCGATTTCGCCCTCCACATCATTCATTGCTGCAAACATGACATTTGATGCATGCTCATCCAGTTGATGTTGCAGGCAACTTTGCGCCAGCGTCACCAACATCTGGCCCGAGAGCGGGGCTTCTTTTTGGACTTCGGTGGCGGCATTGCTAAATTCATCACTCGCGCTCTTCTTGTTACCCGTGGCGTCATACAACATCGCCACCGACAAGGCGCGGCAAACATCCATTTTAGGGTTGCCACGCAATGATTTTTCCAAATCGCGCACCACGCCCGCCGCGCCCGCCGCATCGCCTTTTTTAATCATGGTTTGCACCAGCTTGACATGGTCTTCCGGGTCGCGGAACTCAGAGTATTTGGCTTTGCTAACCACTTGTTTAAACGAACGCTCGGCCACGCCGACATCGCCGGTTTCCAGCGCCAACTCGCCCAAACGGCGCAAACGCTTGACCATGTGTGGTGATTTAGCGACGGCATCTTCCAAAACTTTTTGCGCTTCCGGTGTCTGATTCAGCGCCACGTGGGTCTTGGCCAGCCAATCGTAGGCACTCATTAATTTGTCGTTGGAGTTAATCAGAAAGCGCAGGGTTTCTTCGGCTTCCGGATAGCGCTGTTGCAGATACAGGGCTTTGCCCAAGCCCAGTTGCGCCCAATGCAAGGGTTTGGCTTCCAGGATTTGGCGGTATAAGGTTTCGGCTTCGCCAGCTTCTTCCAGCGTCAGGTGTAATTCGGCGCGCAAGCGCATGTATTCGGCCGCGTGGCGCGGTACTTTGGTTTCGCCCAGCGCGCAAATGCGTATCGCTTCGCGCAAATTGCCTTGCGTCATGGCTTGGTGAATCGAAAAGAAATCCGCACGCTTTTCCAAGGCCTTGGTGATGCGTAGTAACAACATGTCGCGCGTGAAAGGCTTCAAAATATAATCGGTCGGCGTTAATTCTGCCGCACCCATCACCTTGGACAAGACATTTTCCGAGGTGATCATGATGAAAATTGTCCAAAGGGCAATTAATTTGTGATGGCGCAAGTCTTCCAGCAGTTGCTGGCCATCCTGGCCTTCCTGACCATTGCCCAGGTCGTACTCGCACAAGATGACATCAAACGGTTGTTTGCGAATTTGACGAATGGCTGTACCTGCATTGACTGCATATTCGATTTTCGTGATTTCGCAAGAATTCAGCATATTATGCAAATTGCCGCGCATGCCAACATTGGGATCGACGATCAATACCGTTAAATTGCTATATTTACTCATCCGCCTACCTTGATTGTGAATAGAGTGCCAAGAGTGCCAAGAGTGCAAATGCTATTTTCATGCTCTGTGCCGTTATCGGCCATTGTAAGAGAAAAATACAGGCTTGGTACGGGAAACTTTTTCTGCGTTGTTAGCTTGCTCAGTGCTTAGTGTCGGCTTTGCTGTGGGCATGCGCAATTCTGTTACACTCACAGTTTTATTGGGGCATCTATTCTCGCCCGTCAAATCCCATCCCAAAAGAGGTATTGTGTGTTCGAAGCGATCCGACCCGTATTTAAAAGTATTTTGCCCGCGCTGGATTTTTGCTCACTACGCCTGGTAAATGAGCGTCAGGAGCACATCGTGGTGCGCCAGAATGTGTTGGAGCCATTGGTGACTGGCACCAGCCGTGGGGGCATGGTTACGGTAATGCACCAAGGGGGATATGGCTATGCCGCGACCTCGGATTTGAGTAGCGCCGGCTTGAAAGCGGCCATTGCCCGGGCGGCTGATTGGGCCAGGGCGTCGAGCGGCCGCAGTGTGACCGATTATTCAAAGATTCAAATGCCGCGTCCGCAAGGGCGCTACCAAAGCCCACGTTCGGCGCGGCCACCGAATTTAAGTCGCCGCCAAATGATTGAGTTTTTGATGGCGCAATCCCAAGCTTGTGAAATTGATCCGCGTATTGTTGATTGGGTCGCCGGGCTTTCGACTGTATCAACTGAACAACTATATTTAAGCTCCGACGGTGCCGATGCGGCGCAAAGTTTTCATTATGTGATTCCCGATTTGCGTGTCACTGCCAACCAGGGTGTGGATACGCAAACCCGCTCATTTGCTGGTAATGCCTTATGTCAGCAGGGCGATTTATCAATTTTATATAGCAGTGGCTTTGATAAGGCAGCGCCCCAATTGGCGCACGAGGCGCTG
>JBKJLF010000566.1:0-2556 GCA_046597185.1 Burkholderiaceae bacterium
TAAAATAATCGCGCGCTGATTCCGGCCCGGTAAACACCAGCGGAAATGGTAATTTGGCATTATCAGGGTGTAGCAATATACCAAGTATGTATAAAATTTCTTCGGTCGTGCCTGCCCCGCCAGGAAACACCACAATGCCATGGCCCAGACGCACGAAGGCTTCCAGACGTTTTTCGATATCCGGCAAAATCACCAGATCATTGACGATGGGGTTCGGTGATTCGGCGGCAATAATGCCCGGTTCAGTAATGCCGATATAGCGACCATTACTGATGCGCTGCTTGGAATGACCAATCGCCGCCCCTTTCATTGGGCCTTTCATGGCACCCGGCCCGCAACCGGTACAAATATCCAGACCGCGCAAGCCCATTTCATAGCCGACAATTTTGGAATAATTGTATTCTTCACGACTGATCGAATGGCCACCCCAGCACACTACCAGATTCGGGCTAATTTGCGTGCGCAGCAAATTGGCATTGCGCAAAATATGAAACACCGAATCGGTAATACCTTCGGTGGTGTTCAAATCAAATTTGCTATTTCCATTGATTTCATCGGCGACGTAAATAATATCGCGTAACACGGCAAACAAATGCTCGTGGATGCCTTTAATCATTTTGCCTTCGACGAAAGCAATCGCGGGAGCACCGCGAATATCAAGCTTGATGCCGCGTTCGCGCTGCACAATACTGACCTCAAAGGTTTTATAACGTTCCAATAACTCTTTGCCATCATCCATGGTGCTACCGCAGTTGAGTACGGCCAAACTGCAATTGCGGAAAATCGTGTATAAGCCGCCCTGGCTGGTATCGAGCAGTTTATTCACCTCCGATTTGGAGAGCACGTCCAAGCGCCCTTCTGGCGCAATTAAGGTATCTACGACATCGTATTTCATGATTTTTCTCTCTTTACAAGAAGGCTACTGTCGAAGACTTACATCAGCGAATTGATGAAGCAAATTCATTGAGCGGATTCATCAAGCATTAATTAATTTCCCGCACCCGGTGGCATGCTACCAGTCTACCCTCAAATGGCTGCAGAATTGGTGCTTCTTGTTGACATTGCGCCTTGGCATGGGGGCAACGTGTATGAAAGGCGCAACCTGCAGGCGGACGCAAGGGCGAAGGCAGCTCACCGCTGAGAATAATCTTTTGCTGGCGTTGGGCCGGATCGATATGCGGCGTACTCGCCATCAAGGCTTGCGTGTAGGGATGCAAGGGCCGATCAAACACATTTTTCTTACTACCATGCTCGACCGTCTTACCAAGATACATGACTAATACGTCGTCTGCAATATGTTCGACCACGGCCAGATTATGCGAGATAAATAAGTACGCCAAGCCTGTACTTTCTTGCAAATCCATTAATAAATTTAAGACCTGCGCCTGGATCGAAACATCCAGCGCCGAAACTGGTTCGTCGGCCACAATCACCTGCGGGCTGGTCATCAGGGCGCGCGCAATGGCGATGCGTTGGCGCTGTCCGCCCGAAAACATATGCGGATAGCGCGCCGAAAACTCGGGGCGCAAACCCACTTGCGCCATCATGGCTTGCACTTTTTCCCGCCGCGCAGTGGCATCCAGTTGGGTATTGATGACGAGCGGCTCTTCCAGCATGGCCGCAACTTTTTTGCGCGGGTTGAGGCTGGCATACGGGTTTTGAAATACCATTTGCACCAGTGGGCGCACTCGTTTTAATTCAGCCTTGCTGGCGTGGGTGATGTTTGAGCCACCCAACAGGAGTTGACCACCGCTGGGCTGTTCGATCATGGTGATCTGGCGCGCCAGCGTGGATTTGCCACAACCGGATTCGCCCACCACGGCCAGAGTCTTACCGGTTTCCAGAGAAAACGATACTCCGTCCAGCGCACGCGCGGTTTGTTTGGGCTGAAACAAGCCCTGTGCCACCTTGTAATGCTTACTCAAATTATCGGCCTGCAATAGCACGTTGGGCACGTTGGGCACGTTGGGCACGTTGGCCTGATTCTTGATCTCGCTCATGCTTGGGCCTCATTCCAATGGTTACCCGGCTGACCATTTTCTGTCAGTGGAAAATGGCAGCGTACTTCACGCACGCCATCGCTGTGCCGTGCCAGACTTGGCAGGGTGCTGTGGCAAATGGCTTTGGCATAGGCGCAACGGGGTGCAAGCAGGCAGCCGCTTGGCCGATCATATTGCCCTGGCACCACGCCCGGTATGGTTTGCAAGCGTTTTTGTCCGACATTGTGCTCGGGTAAAGCCGCCAGCAAGGCTTGGGTGTAAGGGTGCTGCGGCGTGGAAAAAATTTCCGGCACGGGCGCAGTTTCCAGCACCTGGCCCGCATACATGACCACCACGCGCTGCGCGGTTTGTGCGACCACGCTCAAATCATGGGTGATCAACATCAAGGCCATGCCGCGTTGGCGCTGCAATTGCAACAGCAATTCCAGCATTTGCGCTTGCACGGTTACATCCAGCGCGGTGGTGGGTTCGTCGGCAATCAACAGACGCGGATTACAGGCAATCGCCATCGCCACCATCACACGCTGGCTCATGCCGCCGCTGAGCTGGTGCGGAT
>JBKJLF010000666.1:0-8221 GCA_046597185.1 Burkholderiaceae bacterium
ACAAATTTCAACCCGCAGAATTCGCGTCATCAAGTACCGTGGCTCAAACCATGGAACCAATGAATACCCGTTTGTGATTGATAAAAACGGGCTTTCCGTCATTCCAATTACTTCGGCAGGACTCGATCATCCAGGTACCAAAGAGAAAGTGTCAACCGGCATTGCGTCCCTGAATAAGTTGTTTGCGGGTGGGGGTTACACCAAAGGCAGCACCGTACTCATTTCAGGCACCGCAGGCACGGGTAAAACCAGCCTTGCGGCAGCTTTCGCAAACGAAAGCTGCAAACGCGGCGAACGCTGTCTTTACCTGTCTTACGAAGAATCGCCTGGGCAACTTATTCAGAATATGACCTCCGTAGGTTTTGATCTGGAAAGATGGATAAAAAAGGGGCATTTGAAAATTGTCTCCACCCGACCTGCCTTTTTTGGTCTGGAGATGCACTTGCTCGATCTGTACAAAATTCTGGCAGACTTCAAGCCAACAGCGGTCGTTATTGACCCCCTGACCAGTCTTTTGGGTCAGGCTGACACATCGGAAATCCAGTCCATGCTTACCCGCATGATCGACGCCTTGAAGTCCCAGGGCATCACCGGCGTTTTCACCAGTCTCGTCTCTTCAAATGCTCAGAATGACACCAGCGGTGAAATCGGGGTATCCTCTTTGATAGACACTTGGATCGTCGTCAGGGAATTGGAAGAAAATGCGGGCAAAAAACGCACACGCGGCATTTTCATCGTCAAGTCCCGTGGTACGGGCCATTCCAGTGATATTCACAAATTGATTGTTAGCGATGATGGAGTTCGTCTGCTACCCATGGATGATGCTGCAACTGCAGACGCTGATAAGAAAAAGAAAGTTAGCAAAAATATCAGTGTCAAAAGTAGTTAAATCAAACCAAGGTGTTTAGCCAATCGGCTGACCTCAGACATATGGAAAAATCTCTCCCCAACTTCGTTGTCGGCATTGGTGCCTCAGCCGGGGGTCTCAACGCCTATAAAGCGTTCTTTGATGCTTTGCCTCCCAAAACAGGTATGGCGTTTGTCGTAATTTCTCATCTTTACCCGGCAGCCCATAGTGAATTGACAGAGATTTTGTCGCGTCATACAAAAATGACAGTCATGCTTGCTGCAGCTGGAATGAAGGTATGGGCCAATCAGGTTTATGTGATACCGCCCAATGCCGATCTTTCGATTGAAAATCTCACTTTGAGAGTCGTTATCCCGCGGATCAGAGGGAACTCTCAGGTAGATATATTTTTTTCCTCCGTCGCCACAGCCATGGGGGCGCGCGCAGTCGGCATTGTTTTTTCGGGCTATCACGGTGACGGTGCTGAAGGCTGCAGGCGAATCAAAGCAGCAGGAGGCACCACCTTTGCCCAGGACTCTTCTGCCGAAGTCAGCGGCATGCCGCTCAGCGCACAGGCGACAGGGTGTGTTGACTTCGTGCTGTCACCTGACGAAATTCCGGCCCAACTGGATAAATTGAAAACCAGATTTGAGAGGTGAAGTCCCAAGGGGTTAACCACCCCAAAAAAACGGTAGACAGATGGAGTTCCGGGCGAGCGACCTGGAGTCGCTGCTGGCGGAAGGGCATCTGGCGCGATTGGTAGGTGCCAATGTCGAGCGGCAAGACCTGAAGCGCTTCTATAAAAGCATCCGGGCGGTCGAAGGAGGCTATTCCTGCGCTACTCAAGCTGCTTGATATTAGCTGTCGTTGACGATGAGCTGGCTACAATCAGACGCGAGCAATGCATCGAAAGAACTCAACATCATGAACGCAATCTTTTCTAAAAAAGAAAAAATGACCCGCAGGCAGATGATGAAAAATCGCGGCGGTCGCTACTGCATGCAATGAAAGAAATAACGGTATCGGCGCTATCGCCACCAGCACTGATAATCCTCGCAGACGGAAATAGCTGAAACGTCGCGCCTGTGCTCGAGTTCGGTTCACTCATTCGGCAACATTTTTTTGCGCCAGGGTACATGGCTACCCATTTAGTTTGTTCCCACATAAATTCAATCAATGTTCGCCAACGCACGGACGAAAGTAGACATGACAATCAATATCAATACGGAAGCTGTGCTGTCTTGCAGCGATCCACAGTTTCGTTAACACTTTAAATAAGGAATTCATCATGAACGTTCAAGCCTACCTGACTTTTAACGGCCGCTGTGAAGAAGCGTTAGAGTTTTATAAAAAGTCTGTCAGTGCAGAAGTCACCAGTCTGATGCGCTGGAAGGAAAGCCCGGACAAAGAAATGAAGGGGCCGCCCGGCTATGAAGAAAAAATCATGAACGCCGCCTTTTGTATTGGCGAAACCCGGCTGATGGCCGACGACGGCATGGGCGACAAAACTGCGGAGTTCAAGGGAATGACACTGGCCATTGAGGTGGCCGATGATGCTGAAGCAAAAAGTGTTTTCACGGCACTCGGCGAAGGTGGCAAGGTCACGATGCCCTTGATGAAGACGTTTTGGACTTCTTCATTCGGCATGCTGACCGACAAGTTTGGTGTGCCGTGGATGGTGAATGTGGCCACCGCGAAAGCGTGAGGCGATTACAGTATGACCAAAGCAAAAGTCCCAACCATCACCGCGTTTGGGGCTTCGCCTGATCGCGGTCAGGGTTCCTGAAGTCGTGCCCGCGGATGGCCACTGGATCCAGATGGATCAACCGGTTGTGAAGGCATCAAAAACATGAATTTGATCTCTTGAAGGGAATCACCATGACAATCAAAAATGCCTTGGCCAGTGTGGCCGTGAAAGACATTGCCGCTGCGGTGAAGTGGTACGAAAAAGTTATTGGACGACGTGCAGACTCAGCACTGATGCCCGGATTGGCTGAATGGAAATTCGCCGGCTAACCGTTTTATCCCAAACCAACAAAAGGACACATCATAGCAGACGGTTACGGCGCGTGAAGGCGGGAAAAGTGAAAAAGGCACTATCCAGGACATGTCAGATACTTCCACTTGGGTTTACGTCGACAAGCGCTGGCAGTGCGTCTTGCATACCGAATCACAGATGCAAGCGAAGCCTGCAAAACACTGAATGTTTCTCACGGCTTGAGCTTTCAGAGTCGCCAGCTAATGACGCCAAACAATTGACGCCCAACAATTCTTGCAGGCTCATGTCCTCATATTTACATAACACCCAGGAGAAGTCACCATGACGGAGAAAACCGCAAAAACCATTCCCGTAGGCAAACAAGCCGAAGAAAAGGCAATGCCACAAAAACCGAAAAAGCTGATAGTAGCCAAAAATACGATCTGCCTTTGGTACGACAAGGACGCTGAGGCTGCTGCGCAGTTCTACGCCGAAACCTTTCCGGACAGTGCAGTGTCGGCCGTTCACCGCGCTCCCAGCGACTATCCGGGAGGCAAAAAAGGCGACGTGCTGACAGTGGAATTCAGCGTCGTCGGCGTGGCCTGCATTGGCATAAATGGTGGCACGGCGTTCAAGCACAGCGAGGCCTTCTCTTTCCAGGTCGCGACGGATGACCAGGAAGAGACTGATCGCTACTGGAACGCGATTGTCGGCAATGGCGGTCAGGCGAGCGAGTGCGGCTGGTGCAAGGATCGTTGGGGCTTGTCGTGGCAAATCACTCCTCGCGTCTTGACCGAGGCGCTTGCCGCGGGCGGTGACGAGGCGCGGCGCGCGTTCGATGCCATGATGGGAATGAAGAAAATCGATGTTGCTGCGATTAATGCGTCACGCCTGTGCTTGAGTTAGGTTCACGCATTGGGCAACATCCTTTACGCTTGGGTGCATGTCTACTCCACTGAGTTTGTTCCAGCATAAATTCGATTAATGTTCGCCATCCTACGGACGAAAGTAGATGTGACAATCAATATCAATACGGAAGCTACTGGGTGTCCAGTTAGCGCCATTTGTGCCGGGAGGTTTGTTGCATGCTCATACGTCCTTAACGATACAGTGAACTCTTGCTTGTGAAAGTAATACAGCAAACCCGCTCCAATGAGCGCAGTCGCCAATTCAAGACCGACAATTAAGCCAAATTTTTCAGCCATCCCGGCGGTAGCGAGCGCGGAAGCATCCCCCCAATCTCCGAGATCTGGCGGAACCGGGCTATATTGGCAGGCCATAGTTCCTGTTGGATTTTTCATCATTACAGTGCAAGATTCGGATAACAAACCGGATAGAGTGAGGGTCGTCATTTTGAATTCGTAAATGTTGAATGTACGACCATAAGCCATCACACTCTGTGCGTTAGCCAACAGATTGCCCCGCGTATTTGGCACAAGCTTGATTGATGTGTCCTGACAAGGCATCGTCGCCACTTATTAATCAAGGAGAAATATCATGTTACGCAGCATGAACGATTTGGAAGACTATACGATCCGTGCCACCGACGGCACCATTGGCGTGGTAAAAGATTTTTATTTCGATGACCAAAGCTGGGTCATTCGCTATCTTGTTATTGACACCGGCACCTGGTTTTCGAGCCGAAAAGTGTTGATTTCCCCTATCTCAATCGGCCACGCAAACTGGGCCGAAAAGGAATTGCCGGTCTCGATCTCGATGGCGCAAGTGAAAAGCAGCCCGGACATTGACACCGAGCTGCCCGTTTCGCGACAGCACGAAATTCAATATTATAGCCATTACGGCTATCCGTATTATTGGGGCGGGATCGGGCTATGGGGCAATGGCGCTTACCCTGGCATGTTGATAGCGGGAAACCTCGCATTGCCAGTGACTATCGCCAACCTGGAAACGGAACTCGCGCATGCGCGCGTTGAGGCGGCGCGGCACCAGGATGACGATATTCATCTGCGCAGTTGTAAGGCCGTGGTGGGCTACCACATCCACGCCAGCGACGGCGATATTGGCCACGTACAGGGCATGCTGGTGGATGAAGAAACCTGGGCGGTACGTTACCTGATTGTCGATACCAGTAATTGGTGGATTGGTCACAAGGTGTTGATCGCGCCGCCATGGATCAGCGAGGTAAGCTGGACGGACGAAAAAGTCTTTGTTAGTCTGACGCGACAGGCGGTGAAAGACGCCGCGCCTTACGATGCCACGGTGCAATTGGACCGGGAGCAGGAGGTGATGATTCATGAGCATTACGGGGTTCCCGGCTATTGGGGCAACGAGATGAAACATGAAAGATTGATTGAAACAGTGTAACTTGCGAAATGTGGGTTTTAACAATCACTTCGTAGCCAATTCTTAGTCAATTCGTAGCCAATTTGCAGCCAATTCGCAGCCAACGAAATCGCGCTTGCCTGGCGTGTTGCAATCGAAACCGGCGACCCGGTAGCGCTGGTGTTGACGCGGCAAAATGTGCCCACGCTCGACCGCACGCAGTTTGCCGCAGCCGATGGCTTGCGCCGTGGCGCTTACATTTTGGCCGAAGCGGCCAATGGCGCGGCGGAATTGATCTTGATTGCCAGCGGCTCGGAAGTGGCACTTGATCGTGGCGGCGCAACAGCAGTTGCTGGAGCAAAATATTCAGGCCCGCATCGTCTCGATGCCGAGTTGGGAACTGTTTGAGCGGCAGCCACAGCACTACCGCGATAGCGTCTTGCCGACGTTTAAAGTAAAAACTTGCCTTTATATATCAAGACGATATAATCGCCAAATGCATATCATAAGAGCGACGTTTCAATCAATTTTACAGCCAGCGGTCGCACTCGGATTGCCGCCCAGTCATTCCCGCATGCTTTTGGCGGGAATCCAGTGCAGTAGGAAGCTTGCTTGACAAACATCGTGGAGACGGTTTTTTCCATTTTGTCGTAGGCGTTATATTCGTCGTGGGACTTAACATTTTTGCAAAGTCGCGTCGCAAAAGAACAAGTTCGCCATCATTTCGAAAGAATCTGAAACATTTTTCGCGGAAAGCCGGTTTCGTCAGGAAAGCCCATTGCGGCATAAGAACATGCGGTCAGTGTTGGCTTTGCATCGATCAAGTCGGCAACATGATGCAGCCATTGCGAATTGGGGCCAATTTTTTTAATCAAAAACCAAATGATGGCGATCAAACCGAAAACTCTTTCCCGTGCGTTTGTGCTAAGCGTGAGGCTGGAAAAATATTGGTCGTTGGCAATGATGGGTAGGGGGGCATTGCTTTTTTGATTCCAGATGCGGGTATGATGCGAACAGCGATTTCTGATGGTATTGATTTCCTGTAGCCACTCTTTTAATATTTTTGGGTTTGAAACACCCAAGCGGGCAGCAATGCGATTTTGATGTTTTCGATTGAGCATGTCGAAATACTTGGACATCAAGCCGAAATCCCACGCTTCAATCACGACCCAAAACGGCATTGCTTTATGATTGTCTCTGTGCCACACAATGCAGTCCTCACGGCTCCGCGCGATTTGAAGTGTGTGTTTTTGCAGCCATTCATCCCAAGTATTTCTTCTGGCCCCGTGCTTATCGACCCAATCCTGCGTGTTCCTTGGATTGATTAATTGCGGATTTTGATACCCCAAGGGGTCGTGAAAGCCGACCTCATGCGCGATAATTGAGCGGACATGCACTTCTATCCGTTCGATGGCATCAAGCATCAGTTGCCGAAGTTTTTTATCAAACAGGTATAGTTCAATGACGCATTGAAACTGGGTGTTTGGTTGAAAGTTCTCGTCGCGCGCAGGTCTTTGGGTGCGTTGATCGATCACGACCTGCGCTGCTGAATTCCTTTTGATTTTTCTGCATGGGTACCAAAACCCGCTTAATCTATAGTAGCCGATTTGGGCCAGCTTTCTCTCTGCATGGTGGCGGTCGGCGATGACCATGCCTCTGCTTTCCAGCAAGGCCACTAACGCAGCGTAGTCCAGAAACGGTTTGGATTGAACGAGTGTTTTTGACATGGCGTTGAAATATTGATTTTTGCGTGCGCAAAAAAAGACCCAAACATAACACAAAACAAGTTCGTGCCAGAGGTTTGGGCGCTGTTCTGAACAATATACAGTAATTCATCGGGATTAGCAAATACTGAATGGCACAGGATTTATTACGTTCGATGCTTATGTCGCGTTCAGAAAAAACCAATAAGGGGGGGGCGCACTGCAACTCACCAATGAAATTTTAACGACGGGTTCAAGTAATGTAGTTGAGCAAATCACCGCCAGTATTCAAGCCACTCAATGTGCTTGTGCTATTCGCAACCCACAAGGCAATTGTTGTTTAGGCAACCGTGCGGCAAGTTGTCAAGCGGTTGCAGGCAGAACTACGCAACCTAACTGACGCCATGTGAGTTCATCGCCAAGATCGCCGCGCTCGTGCCTCCACCACGCACGCACCGCCATCGTTACTTTGGCGTGTTAGCACCAAATTCACCCTTGAGAGCAGCCGTCACCGCCATGGCACCAATGCCAGTGATTTCTCCTCCTCACGCCGATGCCTGCGGTGGAGCCGCAGATTACGCCGCGATACGCTCAATCTTCGGTCGCTTTACCTTACCTGCTTTGTGTAAATCATATTGCAGTTGCATTCCAGCCCACAATTCAGGGCTGGTGCCAAAGGCGGAACCAAGGCGATACGCCATGTCAGGAGAAATCCCCGAAGCACCGGTAACGATTCGTTGAAGCGTAACGCGACCAACGCCAAGGCGGGTGGCAGCGTCTGTCACGGTTACGTCACCCAAGTACTCTCTTAATACCTCGCCAGGGTGTGGCGGGTTATGCATACGAGTCATATAAACCTCCCAAAAAATCAGTGATAATCGCGATAATCAACAAGAATCGCGTCAGTACCATTAAAAGCGAAAATCATTCGCCAGTTACCATTGACCGTAATCGCCCAGTGTCCTTTCAGATCACCCTTCAACGGGTGCAGTCCCCAGGAAGGGGCAGACAAGTCCTCCGGCTTTATAGCTTGATCCAAAGCAGCAAGTTGAAGCCGCAACTTAGCGGCGTGTGCAGCTTGAATGCCTGCTTTGCTTCCAGTTTCAAAAAAGCGTTGCAGTCCTTTGTGTCGAAAGTCTTTTATCATGGATTTTAGTGTAGCGTGTATCGATACTCAATGCAAGGGCCAACTTACCCGTGTTTTCAATAATGCCAACAGCCAAGCCGCATACATCCCGAATCAGGACAAAACCAACGCGAGCAAGCGCCGATCACATAAGCAATTTAACACTAAGCACAAACTGAATCCCTACGCAAAAACCTGCGCCAGCTCGGCGTAGTTTTTCAAAATCCCATCTGTTGCCACCAACCAATTACCCGCAAAATCGCCAAGCAGATCATCGGGCAGTG
>JBKJLF010000686.1:0-3925 GCA_046597185.1 Burkholderiaceae bacterium
ACGCCGCGCGCAGCAAAGGCTTGCAGGCCGCACGCCGCGCTGGCGAAGCAATGCCAAAAAATGCAAAATGATGCTTCATATACGCCGCCATCGCCACCGCCCGCACCAGATCAGCCAGCGGGGAAAGTTTTTAATTTTTACATGTTTGCATTTTTTTTCGAGATAGCACGATGATACAAATTGCCCAAACCGATGATGAAATCCAGGCCTGCTTTGCCACCATGCAGCAACTACGCCCCCATTTGCAGCAAGACACGTTTGTGTCCGTGGTGCGCTTACAGATGAGTGAAGGTTACCAGATGGTGTATCTGCATGAGCATGGCGCGCTGCTGGGCGTGGCGGGCTTCAGGATTTCGCATAATCTGCATTTGGGCAAGCGCCTGTATGTGGATGATTTGATTACCGCTGAGGCTGCTCGCGGGCAAGGTGTGGGGGAAAAACTGTTTGACTGGTTGGAACAACTGGCGAAAAGCGCGCAATGCAAGGCGCTGCATTTGGATTCGGGCGTGCAGCGGTTTCGGGCGCATAAGTTTTATTTAAACCAGGACATGAAGATTGTTTGCCATCATTTTTTGAAAGAGTTAGCATAATTGGCCAATTTAAGTATCTGATCTGGCGAATAACTGTATGATTGCGTTTAAGCGCCACGTCGGTTCCAGGTAAGAAAGTGTGGCTTTCATTAAGAGCGTATCTTTGTTGTCGCCGACAAATTGCGGATCAAATTTCTTTTGCAATAGCTGATCAATCACACATCACTGTCTCTGGCCGTAGTGGGGCAAATTGCCATAATTGATCGAGATGTAGTAACTCGAACAGTAAGCATTGGCTAGCTTTTTGGCGATATTAGCAATTTTCGTTTAGCTTTGATAAACCTGCGCCAAACTCGCCGCAATTTCTTTCGCGCTATTGCTCGAATACCCGCCACCGCCCAAAAACACCGCAGGCACGCCTAGTGCCTGCAAGCGCGTAAGCACCATGCGGTCGCGCTGTACGCACTCGTCTACGCTCACGCATAAGCCGCCTAGCGGGTCGCCATCCAGCACATCGGTTCCGGCCACGATGAAGGCGAGCGCGTAGCCGCCTTGGAGTAGGTTTAGGCCTTGTTCTAGGCGTTGTAAATATTGTTTGCCATCTGTGCCGATGGGGATAGGTAGGGCAATGTTTAACCTTTCCTTGGTCAAATCAGCGGGGCTTCCTTGCGGGTAGATATCTTTGTTGTAGATATCGAGCAAGGTCACTTTTTTATCATCCATAAAGACTCTAGAATTGCCATTGCCATGATGCGCATCGACATCAATAATCAAAATTTTTGCCTCTTCCGCTAGCAGTTTTTGCTCGCGTAACTGCATTACCGCAATGCCTATATCGTTATAAATGCAAAATCCCTCGCATCCCGCGCGTGTAGCGTGGTGGTAGCCACCGGCCAAGTTCCAACAATAGTTACCCTTCAAAGCGTGCTTGGCAGCAGCAACCGTACCCGCCACGGCCCAGCGCATTGGCAGTAAAATCTTGCGGTCGATGAAAGAAAAAGGCAGAAAGGGAATATATGGCAAGGCGAGCGCATGCAAAATATAGCGCTTGTTCACGTACAGCAGTTTCAATAGCGAATTGGCGAAGGCTTTTGCATCGGCCAGTGGTAGCGGCGCGGCCACCATTTCAATGTCAACGCCCGGCAAGTCTTTGATGGCGTTATAAGCTTTCGCGTACTTTGTGCCATCGAACGGGTGCAAGCGGTTGAAGAAGCCAAAGTCGATGTTGTAGTCTGGGTGGTAGAAAATTTTCATAAAAACTTCAACTCCTTGGCAAATTTAAGAACTTGATCTGGCGTCCAGATGCCAACGCCTAACACGCGTGCAAGGTTACCATAGTGGCCTACATTGGGTATGAAAGAAGGTTTTTGTTTGGCTCCTGTAATGAGCGCGCGTGCAACCACATGAGAGCAATTGTGCTGCGCTTTTGGTTAGCGTGATGGATGTTGGGGCTTTGATTGAGCACCCTATCGCTCGCTGTGTTGTTGCAAGATTAGTGCGATCTGTTGATCGCCTCGAATTTTCGCTAAATCTAATGCAGTTTGCCCCTGCACATTCTTCGCTTTTGGGTCAACGCCTTGGGCTAATAACTGTTTGATTGCGTTTAAGCGCCACTTCGGTTCTAGGTAAGAAAGTGTGGCTTTCATTAAGAGCGTATCTTTGTTTTCGCCGACAAATTGCGGATCAAATTTCTTTTGCAATAGCTGATCAATTAGGTATTGCTTGCGCTTATTGGCGGCGGCTGTTTGGGTTTGCGCATTGGTGCTGGGTTCCAAAATCAATACTGAAAATGCACAGTCGATGAGGGTGGCAACGTGGCTTGGGTTGTTATCGACTGCACTGATTTTCAATTCGCCAAACATGGCCGCTTCGCATTGCTGGCTTAAGGCTTTGGCGTTGTTTGATTCTGCAATATGGGCGGTTAGAGCAAATGCGATGAAGAGCAAAGTTTTAAGGTAGGTATTCATAGTAGTCACCTCGGTCTGGTGTTAAACGGGTAGGCAACTTAGGTGAGGGCCAATGGCCTAGTTTTTTTCGCAGTATATCGCTTGCAAGCCAATGTTGTTTGTATTGTACTTCGATATGAGAGCCACTTCTTGCGCCGTAGACTTTAACATTAAAATATTCGGCGAAGGTCTTTGCGATACTTTTCTTTGGGGTGTTTTTCTCATTCAATGCACGCCAATAATAGGGCACTGATGTATCCGCTGGATTAACTATAGCGCCATCGCTGTACAACCAATTCTCGACGCCAGAGTTACAGCCCCAAATTTTGATGTGCGCATCTTTTTTAAATTTTCGGCGGAAAAGCCCCATTTTTCCGGGCATACCGTTGGCTAAAAAGTCGTCGGTTTGAATGGAACCAGTTTCAGTATTTAAGACTTCATCGTAGCGTACCTTTCGCCCTGCTTTGGTCGCAGCTTCGAGTATCCGTCCACGTTCAGCGGCAATCGTTTTATCGTGGTAGCCAATGAAAATTCCAGCACCAATTGAATGCGAAAAAATATGCATTTCAGCGATCTTATCGGCATCCGAGACATTTTGTATTGTGTCGAAAAATTGGAAGTCGCGATTGATATATTTTACGATCACTCTTTTGTACTTTTTGTCCAATTCCTTTTTAAGATTAATCGTAAACACCGAAAAATCGCCAAGTTCGCCACCGTTGCCGTAAAAAATTAATGCAATATCATTCATATGGTCAGTTTTGAAATTGTTAATCCGTGAATTGTCGCATTTTTACGAGAGTTTCAATAGTTCGAAATTGAAAGTATTTGTAAATTTAGTAGATGGTAGATTTTTTAAATCATTGGTGTAGCGTAAGGTATGCGGTGGCTGAATGCCGTTGAACTATTCACGGCTAGCTACTATGGCGCGCTGTGATCTGCGCTGTGAAAGGGGGGGCGACTGCTAAGCCCACCATGTTTTTAGCGCGAAGTGGCATTTCGTCCTATGAGTGGCGCTGTAGCGAAGGAGATTGCGCAACAATTTATTGTGGTATTGGTTTTGGGTTTGGGATGATGGTAGAGTGAAACTTTTGCTTAGTGGCTGGGCCGGGTGTGGGTTGCTTGGGTGCTTGAAATAGCTGCGGGGCGGTGCTGCGAATGGGGGCTTAGATGGAATTTGATCGGGAAGAAATTAAACGCCAATTACGAGAGTTGCCAATTGAAGCGTCGGTTGCGTTTGCCGTGCGCTGTGGTTTGCGCGTGTTGCCTTGGGTGGCGATGTCACCCTATGGGCAGGTTATGGGGCGTTGGGCGAAGGAAGATCGTGCAAAGCATTTGTTATCGGTGCTACGTGCTTATGATGTTGGGGTATTAGTGGTTTTTGATCGCCAATTGCCTGATATTAGTAAAGTTGCATGGGGCGCCCGCGCCGCCGCCGCCTACGCCGCC
>JBKJLF010000707.1:0-4037 GCA_046597185.1 Burkholderiaceae bacterium
GAGTATGTGCGCCATCCGGGCGCGGTGGTGGTATTGCCCTTGTTTGAAGATGGCAGCTTGCTGATGGAACGGCAATATCGCTACCCTTTGCATCGGGTCTTCATCGAATTCCCAGCGGGTAAAATCGACCCCAACGAAGACCCTTTGCTGTGCGCTCAGCGTGAGCTGGAAGAAGAAACCGGCTATACCGCCAGCGATTGGCAATATGTCTGCACCATTCACAATGCGATTGCGTATTCTGACGAATTTTTAAACCTGTACTTGGCGCGCGGTTTGAAAGCGGGCAAGGCTCGGCTGGATGAAGAAGAATTTCTCGAAACTTACCGCACCAGCTTGCCCGAATTATTGGAGGGCGTGCGGCAAGGCCAGATCACTGATGTGAAAACGGTGATAGGCATCTTTTGGCTGGAAAAAATTTTGACGGGTGTTTGGCAGCCCGAACCAATCAGCGATTAAATTTCTTTTTGTTAATTAAGAAAATTGGGGTCAGTCCTTGTCTTTTGCCTTTTCATGATTTATCATGAATCCATGACCCGCCCATTACGCATTGAACTCCCGGACGCGATTTACCATGTGACCTCCCGTGGTAATCGGCGTGAAGCCATTTTCGTTGACGATGAAGATCGGCAGCGGTTCTTGCGCATCCTGGCGCAAACATTGGATCGTTTTCAAGCAAAGGTGGTGGCTTACTGCTTGATGGGCAATCACTACCATTTGGTTTTGCATACGCAGCAGCCCAATTTGTCGGCATTAATGCGCCGCTTTAACGGCATGGTGACGCAAAGCTACAACCGCCGCCACGGCAAAGTTGGCCATTTGTTTCAGGGGCGTTTCAAAGCCATTTTGGTTGATCAGGATGCTTATTTGCTGACACTTTGTCGCTATGTCGAACTTAATCCGGTACGTGCCGGGATGGTAACCCAGGCAAATGATTGGCCTTGGTCGAGTTATCGCGCAAATGTTGGGTGCGCGCCCACGCCGCAATGGCTGGCCAGCACCCGCTTACATGGGTATCTACTTGGCCACCAGCCCCAAAACCCTGCTGATACGGCGCGCGCCAACCTGCTTTATCAACAATTGGTGCTTGGTGCAGATCAACAGCAAATCTGGAAAAATGGCTTGCGGCAGCAAATTTTCCTTGGCGATGAAGATTTTGCGCGCAAAATGCAAGCTTTAATTGATGACGAGCATCTGATCGACGGCGATATTCCGAAACAACAACGATTGCTTGATAAACCGCTGGCTGCATGGCTAGAATCGGGTAACAGCCGCGAACATGGGCTTTATTTGGCTCACAAACAAGGTGGTAAAACCATCACGGCGCTCGCTCATGAACTTGGTTTGTCGGTGTCGAGAGTGAGTCGATTGGTGGCGCGGGGTGGCAAAGATAATGGCTAGCAAAAGACAAGGACTGACCCTATTTCGCTAGACCCTATTTCGCTATTTCGAGTGGCCAACCCAACACCCGCGACACCGAATAGTGCAACACCGCCCGAAACGGCTTGCACACTCACTGGCTGGCGCACGGCTCAGGGCTCAGGGCTCAGGGGTCAGTCCTTGTCTTTTGCCATTTCATGGTTTATCATGAATCGAAAAACAGGTTAGTCCATGACCGCACTGGCCCATGAGCTTGGTTTGCCGGTGGCGAGAGTCAGTCGGCTGGTGGCGAGCGGGATGGCAAAAGACAAGGACTGACCCTTATTGCTCTTATTGCTTAAGTACTCTACCCACTATCCCCTCAATATCCCTCAATATTCCTGAACGTACGTTTGCGCACATACCGGGAATAGTTTTGATGCCATGCTTCCACTGACTATTCTTGGTTTTTCGATTATGTCTTTTCGGGAGTATTAAATGCGCCTCTTCTTTTCATCGAAATCAGCATTGGACGTAGTGCAGCGCGCTTGCTTGGTAATATTGTCAACTGCGGTGATCAATACTGTCTCAGCCCAAACCCTGACCCGCGATAACGGTTCGCCGGTCGGCGATAATCAAAATTCGCAGACTGCGGGGCCTGATGGGCCATCCTTATTGCAAGACACGCAGTTGCTGGAGAAATTGCAGCGCTTTAATCGCGAGCGGATTCCTGAGCGGGTCGTCCATGCGCGCGGTACGGGCGCATTTGGCGAGTTCGTCGCCAGCGGGTCGGCGGCCGATATCACACGCGCCAGTCTGTTTGCGGCAGCAGGAAAGAAAACGCCGGTATTCGTCCGTTTTTCGGTCGTGATTCCGTCGCGTAGCGCGCCTGAGGCGTTGCGCGATCCGCGTGGCTTCGCCACCAAGTTCTATACCGATCAGGGTAATTGGGATTTGGTCGGCAATAACCTGCCGATATTTTTCATCCGTGATGCGATCAAGTTCCCGGACATGGTGCATGCTTTCAAGCCATCACCGGTCAGCAATGTCCAGGAACCGGCCCGCATATTCGATTTTCTCAGCCATGTGCCGGAAAGCACGAACATGCTGACCCAGTTATATAGCGATCTTGGCATCCCGGCATCCTATCGGACGATGGACGGTAATGGCGTCCATGCCTATAAGATGATCAATGGCAATGGCAAAGTCCATTACGTTAAATTTCATTGGAAAAGCGCACAAGGAATCAAGTCGCTGACGCGCGCCGAAGCGGCCAAAATCCAGGGCGAGGATTTTAATAACCTGACCAATGATTTGTATCGCGCTATCGGCAGGGGCGAGTTCCCGCAATGGGATTTATTTGTGCAAGTACTGAGTCCGGGCAAGCTCGGCAGCTTCAAATTCGATGCGCTTGACGCCACCAAAATCTGGCCCGGCATACCTGAACGCAAACTCGGCTCCATGACCCTCAACAAGGTGCCGGATAATTTCTTTGAAAGCACCGAACAAGCCGCATTCACACCAGCGCATCTGGTTCCGGGGATTGAACCGTCCGAAGACCGCTTATTGCAGGGACGCATGTTCGGGTATCAGGATACGCAGCTCTATCGCCTGGGCGCAAACAACCAGCAAATCCCGGTCAATCGGCCCCTGGTTATGGTGAATAATCATAACCAGGACGGGGCAGGCGCGACTTCCCGGCACAGCGGCGATGTAAACTATCAGCCTTCGGTCAAGGCCGGCGGTTTTGCGGAAGATCCCCAATACAAACTGATCGAAACCCCATTAAGCGGCCATAGCCAGCAACGCGCCATTCAAAAGAGCGATAATTTTTCCCAGGCGGGCGATTTTTACCGCGCGCTCAGTGCAGAAAACAAGGAACACCTGATCGGCAACCTGGCCTTTGACCTGACCCAGGTAAAAGATGAAAATGTCAGGCAGACGATGTTGAGCTATTTTTATAAAGCCGATGCCGATTATGGCACCCGGCTTGCCAAGGCGCTTAACGTCGATCCCCAAATTCTTAAGGAACGGGCGGCGCATTTGAACGATAATTAAAGAATCAAAAATCAAAAATCAAAAATCAAAAATCTATGGGGCACGCTCAATCGGGTCTGCCCCATTGATTTGCACATTGATTCGCATTGATTTCCGGGGTTTAGCCTACCAGGTCTTGATAAGCTGGCAAGTCAATGCCTTGCGCATGCGCCGTTTGATAGACCCCACGCAGTTCTGCGGCAACGATTTCATATGATTCGATGATTTCGTCATAGTCCGCTTGCTCAGATCGACTAACGGCATCGCGCTCCGCGCTGAGGTGTTGGATGGCATAACGAACAGCTTGAACCGACATCATGAGGGCGTTTTCACTGATTTCCTACATTTGGGTTTCCTTGTGCATAGATTTTTATTTCAGGCTGATGCCCAGTTCATTTGCGTGGACAACACAGTTTCGCGCCAAATTATCGAGCGCGCCACGCAAGGCATCGGCCCTTAGTTCACCGCCAGTGGCGACTTCGATTTGCCAGTGGTGGGCTTGATATTTCTCATTCCACACCCCCTTCACCAGCTTTAACGCAGGCGGGATTACTGTGCCTGTGCGCGGCAAGCTAATTCTGCCATGAAATCGCCAACTTGAAAGTGCCATAGTCTGTTTTGCAATTTTAAAACTTACGGTGCAC
>JBKJLF010000808.1:0-14128 GCA_046597185.1 Burkholderiaceae bacterium
ATTTAACTGTGTTTTTTCCAATATGTTTGGTAAGCCAAGCTGGCGTAAAATGGGTATTTTCAAACAAAGGAGCGCAGCATGCATATCCCCGGCATACAAAATCAGGTCAGCCTGGAAGAATTGTTACTGGCGTCTTTGGGCTATCACGATTCCGAAGGCGTGGCCTTTCGCGATGAAGAGAAACCCCGTCTGCAAGCCGATTTGGGGCAAGCCAAATTTTTAATGCTGCGCAATCATGGCTTGCTGAAGGTGGGCAAGTCAATTGCGGACGCCTTTCCAGAAATCTATCGCTGCCAAACAAATACAACCAACGCAACCAATTGCAATACATCAGCTTGGACGCTAAAAAACAAAAAACCCGCGTTTTCACTAGGAGAAACACGGGTTTTTACACGTTCCTGAACCTTAAAACATCAAATTCTGGCGGAAGCTGTGAGATTCGAACTCACGGAGGACTCGCATCCTCGCCAGTTTTCAAGACTGGTGCATTCAACCGCTCTGCCAAGCTTCCTGTGAAGGCGAATTATACCTAAATTCAGGCATAATTCCAGCGGCGAGCCTAAAATTTTCTTGCCATCGCGCAAGCGAGTTCTGTTTTACAGTGACAAATACGGCCGCAACTGTGCCAATACCGCTGTTTGCACCTCTCGCGCCTCGGTATTAATGAAAAAATGCCCGCCCTCAAACCATTTCACATTAAACGCGCCAGTGGTCTCTTTTTTCCAATCATTGACTTGGTCTTCATTTACCCTGTCATCCTCCCACCCGGCAAATACCGTTAGCGGTAACGACAGTAAAGGCATGGGCCGATATTGCCAGTTTTCCACCAAGGAAAAGTCAGCACGAATAATTGGACAAGCCAATTCCATTAACGCCCCATGGGCCAATACCTCGGGCGGCGTGCCATTGAATTTACCTAATTCCTTGATCAATTCCTCATTCGACATTAAATGCAAATTTTTAGATCGCGTGCGATTTTGCGGCGCACTGGAGCCAGAAGCAATTAAATGCACTGGCTGCGGCAAATGCTGCAACTGACAATAGCGCGCTACTTCAAACGATAATAAGGCCCCCAAACTATGCCCAAAAAAGGCAAACGGCATATTGTTTTGGCTGGCGATGACTTTCGCAATCACGGGTACCAGCTCTTGCATATCGTTGTACAAGGGCTCCATCATACGCGTACCGCGACCGGGCAACTGGATCGCACAAACTTCAATCTTCGGCCCTAATACCGCTTGCCATGAACGAAATATAAGGGCGCTCCCGCCTGCATAGGCAAAACAAAATAAACGCAATTTGTGGCTGGGTGCCGGATGATGCAATAACCAGTTCTTCATTCTCAAACTCCATGATCTCTGACAGGTTGAATCGACTCAATCAGGTAAAAATAATTGCTGTAAATCGTTTAAAAAGCGCTGACCC
Organism: Burkholderiaceae bacterium; assembly: GCA_046597185.1. Classification (GTDB taxonomy): domain Bacteria; phylum Pseudomonadota; class Gammaproteobacteria; order Burkholderiales; family Burkholderiaceae_D; genus CAMBDR01. The sequence goes on from JBKJLF010000808.1 coordinate 1,426, forward strand.
AATTCGGTAGCACGTATCATTTGATGATCTCGATACAGTAAGCCACGTTGCTCGGCTTGTTCCAATGCCGCTTGAATGGCGACGATATGGGTTCCAGTGCGCTCGGCAAACAAGCTTACCGGAAAACCGTCCACCAAGCGCAGCGTATTGAGCATAAACTCAAAACCCAATTCATCATGCGCAATTTCATGTTGTTCCGAAATGGGCGTACCACGCAGGCATTGCTCCATATACGATTTGGGCTGCTTGTAACGCTCTTGCCGCACAATGCGCTGCGGAAACGAGAGCTTACTGTGCGCACCTGCGCCGATGCCCAAATAATCACCAAACTGCCAATAATTGAGATTATGCCGCGCTTTGCGCCCCGCCCGGGCATAAGCTGAAACTTCATATTGCTGATAACCCGCACCCGCAGCCAAGCCAACCAGGCAATCTTGCATTTGCGCGCTGACATCATCATCAGGCAAGCTGGGCGGATATTTGGCAAACACGGTATTGGGTTCCAGCGTTAAATGGTAGAGCGATAAATGACTCGGCTCCAATTCTATTGCAATGCGTAAGTCTGCTTGCGCCTGTTCCAGTGTTTGCTGCGGCAAGGCATACATCAAATCGAGATTGAGATTATCGAAATGCTCGCGCGCCTGCGCCACGGCCGCGCGTGCCTGCTGGCCATCATGAATCCGCCCCAATGCTTGCAGATGCGCATCGTTAAAACTTTGGATGCCAATCGACAGGCGATTGATGCCGCTGGCGCGATATGCTTTAAATTTTTCCGCTTCAAAGGTGCCAGGGTTGGCTTCCATGGTAATTTCTGCCGCACCATCGAGCGGCACCAGGCTGCGCACGTCGGACAATAATTGATCCATGCCCTGCATCGAGAGCAAACTCGGGGTGCCGCCGCCGATAAAAATGGTGTAAATCTTGCGCCCCCAAATTTGCGGCAAAGCCAGTTCCAAATCATGGCGCAAGGCGGCCAGATATTCTTGCTCAGGGAAACCAGCAGGAGAGCTGGCATCAACCTGATGCGAATTGAAATCGCAATACGGGCACTTGCGCACACACCAGGGGAAATGAATGTACAGCGACAACGGCGGCAAGCTGCTTAAATGCAAACTGCCCGGCTGCAAGAACTGGTCTTTAACGGACTTGGCGCGGCTAGCAGGCTTTGCGCCATCGACCGGATAAATCGGAATCATGCACCCGCCTTCATTGGCATCAGAGGGCTGTTGCATAAATTTGTGCCACCAATTTGCGCCAGCAAGCTGCGCATGGCCAGACCGCGATGCGAAATGTGATTTTTTTCGTTCGCTTCAAGCTGGGCCGCAGTTTTACCCAATTGTGGCAGATAAAAGTAGGGGTCATAGCCAAAACCGCCCTCACCCAGCGGCTCGCCAATCAACACACCATGCCAACGCCCATCGGCAATAATCGGCTGCGGGTCGTGCTCATGGCGCAGCAAGACCAGAACGCAATAATAATAGACGCTACGATCAAGCTCGTTGAGCGCCATCAGTTGCGCCACCAGTTTTTGATTGTTGGCCGCATCCGACTTCACGCCACCGGGCTCGCAAGCGTAACGCGCCGAATGCACGCCCGGTGCGCCGCCCAGGGCGGGCGCGCAAATGCCGGAATCATCCGCCAAGGCGGGCAAACCGGTCAAGCGTGCCGCGTGGCGCGCTTTGGTGAGCGCATTTTCAATAAAGGTGGCATACGGTTCCTCGGCTTCGGGCACATTCAATTCTTGCTGTGCGTGCAGCGTTAAACCCAGGGGCGCGAGTAATTCACCCAATTCTTTTAATTTGCCCCGATTATTCGAAGCCAATACCCATTTTTGCGGCTGCATACCCACTCTTTACACTCCCAGGCTATCCATCAACATCACTGAATCAACATCGCCAACATCAAGCCAAACCCAAGGCTTCCTTTTGGCAGGCAATCAATTGGCTGATGCCATGTTGCGCCAAATCCAGCATTTGATTCATGGTGGCGCGGTCAAACGCTGCGCCTTCTGCCGTGCCCTGCAATTCGATAAAATGGCCAGCTTCATTCATGACCACATTCATATCGGTATCACAATCGGAATCTTCGACATAATCCAAATCCAGCACCGCCTGCCCTTGCACCACGCCCACCGAAATGGCGGCAATAAAATGCTGTAAAGGCATTTGCGCCAAGCTGCCTTGCGCCACCAGTTTGGCAAACGCATCGTGGGCAGCCACCATGGCACCCGTGATAGAGGCGGTGCGGGTGCCACCGTCGGCTTGAATCACATCGCAATCCAGATGCAAGGTGCGCTCACCGATTTTTTTCAAATCAAAAGCAGCACGCAAGGAACGGCCAATCAGGCGTTGGATTTCCTGGGTACGGCCAGATTGTTTACCACGTGCCGCTTCTCTATCCATCCGGCTATGGGTAGAACGGGGCAACATACCGTATTCCGCCGTCAACCAGCCCTGCCCTTTGCCGCGTAAAAATCCGGGCACCTTATCTTCAATACTCGCGGTGCAAATCACCTGGGTATCGCCACATTCAATTAACACCGAACCTTCCGCATGTTTGGTAAATTGGCGATGCAGTTTGACACGACGCAAAGCGTCCACAGCGCGTCCTTCCGAACGCTGAATCAGTACCGACATAGTGGCTTCCTTTAATCGTTCTTTGAGGTAATTTGGTTCGATTTTTGAATCGCCCCGCGAATTTCGGCAATCGCCTTTTCAATTTCATGTTCATCGAAACTATCCACCGTGGTTTGCTCGGATGGCGCTTCCTGAATGGTGGTAGTAACCGAACCAATGGGCAAGGTATGGGTGGAAATCGAGGCCAAGGCATCGAGATCTTTACTGCCTTGCCACATCAAGGCCAAAGCAGTGGCATTATCGGCCTGCTTGCCCGAAATAGCGACCGCTTCTTTCAATAAGTCAGGAATGGCGCGCATAATGGTTTGGTCTTGCAAGCGCTGCGCCAAGACATGATCGGGCATGGTAGACCATAAGCCGTCGGAACAGAGCAACAGAATATCGCCCGGCATCAAGCTGGCGCGACGTGAGATTTCAACAATCGGCAAGTTCGGCGCGCCCAGGCAATTAAACAGCTTGTTGCGATCCGGATGGGTGGCGCGCTCGGATGGGTCTACCTTGCCTTGCGAGATCAGGGTTTCCAGGCGCGAATGGTCACGAGTGCGCGCCAGAATTTGGCCGTTACGCATCCAGTACAAACGCGAATCGCCGCAATGCGCCCAGATTGCATTATTGTGCTGAATCAGGCAGGCGGTAATCGTGGTGCGCGGGGTTTCCGGCAAATTATGAATCGCTTTATAACGATGAATTTCACGATGCGCGGCGAAAAATGCATCTTCCAAAAAGCGCTCGGGCTTTTTTACATACGGGTTGGCTTGTTGTTGAAACATGGACGCCAGGGTTTGCAAGGCGATGGTGGCGGCCATTTCACCACGCAAATGCCCGCCCATACCGTCGGCCAATACCAGCAATAGGGCATCGCGGGTAAAACTATAACCCATACGATCCTGGTTGACCTTGCGGCCACCGATGAGACTTTCTTGATAGACGGAAAATTGCATGATAAATTAATTTTAAGAGGTGGTGAAAGGTAGCCCACATTGCGCTTTGGTTTGAGCGATTTAATGCGTTTCTTCGTGTATCGTATTCGACCCGTCTGCACGCGGCTTTTTGCCCAAATTACCCAAACCGGACAAGACGCCACGCAATTTGACTGACATTTTTTCTATTACACCCGTCTTTTGTTCTGGTTCCGGTATAGGTTCCAACAATAACTTTTGCAAGGCAAATAAACTCTGAGGTCGGGCCAAAGGGTCAAGCTGCAAACACCAGCGCACCGCCTTGAGCAATTGTTCCGAATACACCCCTTTGAGTTTGTCGAAATGCACATCCATCTTATCGCCGGTCTTGCGCTGGTCGGCTGGTTGCGGCGGCGCACCCAGCATGCAAGCGAACATGGTAGCACCAATGCTGTACACATCCGACCATGGCCCGAGCTGGGCATTTTTCACATACAACTCAGGCGGCGCAAAACCGGGGGTGTACATCGGGTAGAGTTTGGGAATATCGGTTTTCAGGGTTTGGCGGGCTGCGCCAAAATCAAGTAATAGCGGCGTACCATCGACCCGCAGATAAATATTGGCAGGCTTCAAATCGAGGTGCAGTAATTTATTGGTATGGACTTCACGCAAGCCGTGGATAACTTCTGAAAAAATGCGCCGGATGAAGCGTTCGGACAAAATGGGATTCATGCCTTTATCGCGCTGGCGCAAAATATGGTCTTGCAAAGAGCGGCCCGATTCATAGGCCATCACCATATACACGGTTTCATTGGCGCGAAAGAAATTGACCACGCTCACCACATTCGGGTGGGAAATCCGTGCCAGGGCACGGCCTTCTTCAAAAAAGCATTTTAAGCCGATGCGAAATACGGGTAAATTAGCGGGCGCAATCACGGGCACCAGCTCGCCTTCGCGTCGCAGTGCCAAAGAACTGGGCAAATACTCCTTGATCGCTACGGCAGCACCGTCGGCGTCGTAGGCCAAATAGACGATACTGAAGCCACCGGACGCAATTTTCTTTACAATGCGGTATCCAGCGATTTCAAGTCCGTCTGGCAGAGGAGCGTTATTTTGAGCAGCCATAGATGGATTTTGCTTAAATAAGTCTATTGTGAGAACAAATCATCATTTTGTAAACAAGAAAGCAGAGGCCACAGTGAGTATATTGAGTATGACCGGGTACGCCACCACCACCACCGAGAGTGCAGGCGGCACACTCACGATCGAATTAAAAAGCGTAAATTCGCGCTTTTTGGATTTGCAATTTCGCATCAACGATGATCTACGCGCATTGGAAGCACCTGCGCGTGAAGCCATCATGAGCAAAATCACCCGTGGCAAAGTCGAATGTCGCATCAGCTTTGGTCGAAAAACCACAACTGGCGGCAGCCAAACCTTAAACTCTGTGGTGCTCAACGACATTGCCCGATTACAGGCTGAAATTGAGCAACGCTTTCCGTCCGCCTCTCCTCTCTCAGTATATGACGTTTTACGTTGGCCGGGGGTATTGGAAGAAACCCAGATCAGCCAGGATAGTTTACAAAACGATGTGATGCAAGCGGTACAAACCACGCTCAGTGCCTTCATCGACAGCCGCGCCCACGAAGGAGCCGCATTACAAGCGATGTTGATTGCACGGATCGAGTCCATGGAAACGATTGTACAACGCATCAGCCCCTTGATTCCGCAAATTATTGCGCAATTTCAGCAAAAAGCCATAGAACGCATGCAAGAAGCACTCGGGATTGCAACGGCGGGTAATCCAGGCAGCACGAATCAACCGGAACTAATGGAGCGCATTCGCCAAGAAGTAACATTATACGGCATTCGGATTGATATCTCGGAAGAATTAACGCGTTTAAATGCGCATTTGGGCGAAACCCGGCAAATTCTCAAAAAGGGTGGCATGGTTGGCAAGCGTTTGGATTTTATGATGCAGGAATTAAATCGCGAGGCCAATACGGTAGGTTCCAAAGCGGCATTGAAGGAATTGGCGGATGGCTCGATGGAATTAAAATTACTGATTGAGCAAATGCGCGAGCAGGTGCAAAATCTGGAATAAATTTCTAGCAATGGAAGGATTGGAAAGCATGGCTGGTGAATTAATTATTTATCAAAACGACGATGGCACGATCCGGCTGGAAACCCGGCTGGAGGATGAAACCTTGTGGTTGACGCAGCAGCAGATGGCGGAGTTGTTTCAAACCACCGTGCCCAATATCAACATGCACATCAAAAATGTGTTTCAGGATGGGGAATTACAGCCTGAGGCAACTATTCAGGATTTCTTAATAGTTCGCCAGGAGGGGCGCAGGCAAGTTCAACGGGCGGTGTCTCATTGCAATCTTGACATGGTTATCTCGGTAGGTTACCGCGTCAAGAGCCTGCTGGCGACCCGTTTTCGCATCTGGGCCACTGCGCAGCTCAAGGAATACATCGTCAAAGGCTTCGTCATGGATGACGAACGCCTGAAGAACCCGGTTGTGGTCGGTCGTGCCGCGCCGGATTTTTTTGATGAAATGCTGGCGCGCATTCGCGACATTCGCGCCAGCGAGCGGCGCGTGTACAACCTCCTACTCGCCAGCACCCTGGCGCTATCCGGCCTTGCAATGAGCGCAAGCACCCATGCCACGCCTCTCAAATTTAACACTTGTACCGACACCGAAAAACATGCCGATTTGCGCGCAACCCTGTGCGCGACCGTCAAAGTCCCCCTGTCACATCCTGATAATTCGACGGACAAGTCCCAAACAGGCGAACAAATTGATTTGTTTATCCGCAAATTCCCCGCCATCGGCCCCTCCAAAGGCCGGGTCTGGATCATTAACGGTGGCCCCGGCGAATCCGGGGCCACCACCTACACTTTTATCGCCACGCTACGGCGTAGCTTTCCGCATCTTGACTTGTTAATACCGGATCATCGCGGCACCGGGTTTTCCGGCAAGATTTGCCCCAAGGAGCAAGCCGAAACCAGCCCCGGCGGCATCGGCTTGAGTGGCGCGGAATGGGCCACCTGCTTTCAAGCCATGCATGAAACCGCCCCGCGCACACGCCAATTCACCATTACCAATGCAGCCCACGATTTACAGTATTTGATTCAGGCCGAACACGACAACCAACCCAGCTATGCGTATGGCGTATCCTACGGCACGCAATTGATTTTGCGCACCCTGCAACTGGGTAAGTCGCCTCTCAAAGCGATTGTACTCGACTCGCTGGTGCCGCAACAAGGCAATAGCGACTATGATTTGAGCCGGCGCTCGCACGTGATCAATCAGGTCGGGCAGCAAGTGCTCAAGCAATGCGATGCCGACCCCGCCTGCCACCAAATGATGGGGCAAGACGCCATACCCGTCTACCACCAACTGTTGGCCGATCTGGAACAACACCCCGAGCGCGCCAACGAGATTCCTGGCAAAAACCTGAAGCGCTTTTTAGCCCGCTTGCTCGATTTCCCCTCCGCCCGAGCACGCATTCCTTATTTGATCAAGGATTTGGCCCAAGGCAAAAACGACGAACTGAAAGCCGTAAACCAAAAGCTTGATGAGATTTTGTCCGTCTTCGGCGACTATCCCCAATCGCCATCATCATTGCCATTAACGCAAATTATTAGTGGCTCTGAAAATACCTTGCGCCCAACCATTAGCGCTCAGGAAGTCAAGGAAAATGAAAAGAGTTTGCTCTTCGCCGATGGCCTGGCTGGCTTTTTGACTGCGCCGTTTTCATTTCCGGTGTATGCGCAGGATCGTTATTTCAACCAGGAACCCCGCACTTTCCCGCCGATTTTAGTCATGCAGGGCAAACTTGACCCAAAAACACCGTATGCGGGCGCACTCTTGCATGTGAATGCGCTCAAGGCCAACGGGCCGATTCAATTAGTTGCAGCAGCCAAAGCACCGCACTTTTTGCTGGCGTTTGCGCCAGAATGCTTTGCCAAAGTCAGCCGTGCTTTTATATTGAATCAACCCTTGCCTTACCAAGCCTGCGATTAAACGGCCTGTATCGATTAAATATTAATACTATTTGGAATCCGGCTCGGCAATAAAAACTCATACGAAATACGCAGACTATTACGCGATTTAATCACCGTTTCCACATGCAACAACGATTGTTGGAAACGCGCCAGCGGCCCGTCTTCGCCGATGATGGCTTTGTCCTCAAACCACGGCAAATACGGGAACTGGTTGCTGCGGTAATCCCCCAATTCACGGTAATGCACCGACCCAAGCAAATATAAAATATTCAATTGCTCAAGCGCCGGCTTCACAGGCGGCAGCATGTTCAGCCATTGCTTTTCGGTACGCCGCTCCGTTTGCGTGGGGGCCGGCTGCCAGGTCGCCCCGGTCAGCGCCGGGGCATACGTCATCAAAGGCTTTTGCGGGAAGTTGACTGCCGCATGTTGCGCGGTGGCAGTAAAAATGATCATGGTCAAGACATCCACCAATTGTTTGCGACCAGTAATGGTTTTAAAGCCTTTCACCTTACCTTCGGTCATTAACGATTTGGTCCATGCCGCCAACTCGGTATCGCCCTTGACCGCCGCATCATCGGCATAATACACACCCACATAGTCTTTGACCCAGGCCGCAATCGCATCCCACACCAATATGGCATCGTCGCGATACGGGTAATCAGGAAACAGTTCGCGGTCCGCCACGCCGCGCCGCTTCAAATCCGCAGGCAACATATTGGCATAAAAATCATAATTCAACCGATCATTGCCCGCCGCTGCCTGGGTGTTCGCAATCGGTGCGGCAAAGATTTCATCAATCGGCCCACCCGCTGCAATCAAAGAATTGGCAGCAGAATTATTGATGAAGAGTGTGCCAATGAAATTGGGCAGCAATAATACATTCAGCGGGTGCGATTCGGCCAATTGACGATGAGTCGCCACGGCAAAGGCTTCCATCATCAAATGGGTGCGCGCCAAATGAACAAATAACTCGTGATAATTGCCCTCCGCCGCTTGCACCACGGTTTTTGCCATTTGCCAACCCCACCAACCCGCCGTCTTGGGCGCTGCCGGGAAAAATAAAGGGTTGTTCTTGCCGGGAACTTGCCCACATTGAATTGCAACAGGCGTAATACTGTTGCCACCCTTGGGAATGGCGAACAAGGCCAGCGGTGCCGTCAAATATTTGGTCAAGCCGTCAGTAGTGCCATTTTCCGCCGCTAACTTTGTCAACTCAACATAATCAAGTAAATACACCCGGCTCTCTTTTAAGGCTGCGGCCAAACTATCGTGTTCCCCGATCACGCTTTTGAATTGCGCATCGGTCAATGGCAAATTAGTGGGTAGCTTACTAATGCATTTGATCAGCATGGGATTTGGCCCCGCCACGCGATAGCGCGCAAAGGCTTGATCGTCCATAAAAGTATGGGCGATGGTGGGCAATTCGATGGTTTGAAACAACATTTCATACGATGCCAAACCCGCCTTGGGGGCACCGATGATGGCATACTCTTGCACCAATTCTTGAAATTCTTCCAAAAGACTGGAAAAACTGAGATGACCACCCGTAATAAACTGCTTGGCTTCGGATACCACCATACTCACCGACAAATCCAGCTCCGGGCTTTCCAGCCGATCTTTATGCAAAGTACGTATGGCTTGCAAACGCTTATGCACATCCTCGTACTTGGTACTGGCTTTTTTGCTTTCTGCCGCACTCAATTCTTCACTGGCTAATTTGACGGCGATTAAATTTCTAGCAAGCTCCAAGCCTATCTCGGTCACCAATAAAATCCACGGCAAACTCGGTTCGTCCGCAGCAGGCACCCTGGTGGCCATCGGCACGCCGACCACGTTGGGTAATTCATCAGTCCACTGATAAGTTTTCTGACTCAGCGCCAATTGCTGCGCACGTTGTTTTTGTTGTCTGGGTTTGTCGTTTTGTGGCAAGCTCGGTTGACGGCGTGGAAACCAGGTAGTTAGTATACCCATAGTTAAATCCTTTACATGGAAACGATGATCAATAAAGTAAAAAAATGCCACAAAAAACAATACTCAAGCAGCGATTATGCGTCGAAAGAACGCCAACCATTAAATTTATTTGCGGCCCTTGTGAAATTTAAACCAGTTTGATCAGAAATCGCCTATATTGAAGACGATTTTTTACTTTTTCGGAGAATTTGGCGTGAAAACCGTTGTGTTAGGGGGTTATGGCAATTTCGGCAAGCGCATTTGTCTGGCTTTGGCCATCAATCCAGAAATTGAATTATTCATTGCCGGACGCGATTTAGCCCAGGCCCAAGGCTTGGCCACGCACTGTAGCGCCTTGCATGGCAATCCGGCCCGTGCGCTAAGGCTGGACTATCAGCAAAGCGATTTTATCCAGGCTTTGCGCGCTGCCGGGGCAGAATTGGTGATCCATACTGCTGGGCCATTTCAACAACAAAGCTATCAGGTGGCGCAAGCGGTGGCGGCGGCGGGCGCGCATTATATTGATTTGGCCGATGGCAGGCGCTTTGTCTGTGATTTTGCGGCAGCCTTGGATGCGCCTTTTCGGCAAGCAAGCAAACTCGCCATTACCGGAGCCAGCACGGTGCCCGCACTGTCCTCGGCCGTGATTGATGAACTCACCCAGGCCTGGCAAAAAATCGATGATATCAGCTATTGCATCGGCCCGGCCCAAACCGCCCCGCGTGGCATTGCCACCATGGCAGCGGTTTTATGCTATGCCGGGCAAGCGATCCAGATTTGGCAAGACGGGCGCTGGCAAACCGGATATGGCTGGGCTAACCCAAGCCGGGTTGAGTTTGCCCGCATGCGCGCACGCCGTGGCGCGCTGTGCGACATTCCTGATCTGGAATTATTTCCACAACACTATAAAGGCGTGCGCTCAGTGATGTTTCGCGCAGCATTGGAAGTAGGTATAGGCCAAACCATGTTTGCATTCTTGGCCTGGTTGCGCCGCGTTGGCATCGTTCAACATCCCGAAAACTGGGCTGGCTTTTTAAACCGTTCAGCCAATGCCTTCGATTGGCTGGGCTCGGCTCTGGGCGGCATGGTGCTCAGGGTGAATGGCATCGATCAGGCAGGTAAAGCGGTAAAAAAAGCTTGGCATATTACCGCTGATAACGACCACGGCCCCGAAATCCCCGTGATGGCGGCGATTCTGCTGGCGCGCCAACTAAGCCGCCAGCAAATCAGCGACAGCGGCGCTTACGCCGCCACCAGCCGCCTGCCACTGGCCGCCTTCGCACCCGAGTTTGCCAAATGGCAAATGATTACGGAAATCATCGACGAGAGTGCTTAATTCATGAAATTGATGAATCTTATGACGCATGATTTGCTCTTAATCCGCCTCACCCTGGCCAGCATTTGGTTGGGTACGGCGCTGGTAGTGTTGTGTTTTTACCCCCGCGCCGATAGCCTGCAATTATTGGCCCAAGTGGGTTTGCAAGGTTCCATCGCCGTGGCGTTGCTGCACCTGAGTACGGGCTTTGATTTGCTGTTGGGCATACTCACCCTGCTTTGGCCGCATAAAACCTTATGGCTAATCCAAGCGCTGCTGATTCTGGGCTACACCGTCATCATTTCGATTTTTTTACCCGAGTATTGGCGACACCCGTTTGGCCCGGTACTCAAAAATCTGCCGATTTTACTATTACTTTGGCTACTCTACCGCCACGCATCGCCGATTCAATCAACCCAGGCTCAGCGCGATCATGAATAATCCCTATTTACTATTGAAAATGATCCATATCCTATCTAGCGTCTTATTGGTTGGCACGGGTTTTGGCAGCGCATTTTATTTATTTTTCATCCATCGCACGCGCAACCTGGCTGCCATTGCAGCCGTCGGCAAATTAGTGGTGCGTGCCGATTTCTGGTTCACCACGCCCACCATTTTTATCCAGCCCATCAGCGGCTTTGGCATGCTGTATTTGGCTGGCTACAGCATGTCAACCCTGCCCGCGTGGATCAGTTGGACGCTCGTTTTATACCTGTTGGCAGGTGCGTGCTGGCTACCCGTAGTGTGGTTGCAAATTAAAATGGCCAACATGGCGCAACAGTGCTTACAACAACAAAACACCTTGCCAGAACAATATTGGCGTTACGCCAAGTATTGGGAATGGCTGGGGTATCCTGCCTTCATGGCCATGCTGGCAGTGTATTACCTGATGGTTTTTAAACCGGCATAAACCTTGCCAAACAACCACACACGGCCAATAATTTGGGCAAAATTGTTGGATAGTGTGGCAAACGTGCTATCAAAGTGTCCAAATTTACGTTGAATACCGAGCCTAATGTGCGATACTTGATGTGAGACCTTGCGTTCTTGACCTGTTTCGCACAAAAACCAATCGACAGGCAAAGCGCAATGTTCCAAAGCCCTACCAATACTAAAACAATGGAGTTCAGGTAAATGATCACATCGGCATTCAAATTCATGTTTCAACCCGCTCTGTCTAGCTGGCCACAATCGATGCTCCACAAGCTCCCTGCTTCCCTGCTGACACTGATGATGACGCTTTCGATGGCGCATGCGGAAAATGGTGTTACTGCAGATACGATTCTCCTTGGCCAAAGCACCTCACTCACAGGCCCACTGGCCGAATTGGGGGCCGATACCACCACTGCCGAAAAAGCTTATTTTGACTATATCAATGCACAAGGCGGTGTGCATGGACGCCAAATAAAAGTGATCAGCATTGATGACGCTTATAATCCCGACAAAACCGTCGCCAACGTCAAAACATTAATTGAAAAAGACAATGTTTTCGCCTTGTTTAATGTTCTTGGCACGCCCAATTGTATTGCTGTGATGCCATTACTGGAAAAATACAACATTCCCCATATTGCCCCGTATAGTGGCGCACAAGCCGTGCGCAAGCCCTTCAACCGACTCGTGTTTAATGTCCGCGCCAGCTACCATGATGAAGTTGAAGCCATCGTTGAACATTTGGGGGTGCGTGGTATCACCCAGGTGGCGGTGGTCTATCAAAACAATTCATTTGGCAAAGATGGCCTGGACGGCGCAAAAATTGCTTTAGATAAAAGAAAATTAAAAATCCATGCCGAAACAAGCATCGAAAGCAATGCATCCGATGTGGATAAAGCAGCCGCAACCTTGGCCGCCGTAAAACCGCAAGCGATTATTATGGTGACCTCCGGCGTTC
>JBKJLF010000812.1:0-6078 GCA_046597185.1 Burkholderiaceae bacterium
GCAAACGATCGATCAGGCTGGCCAACTTTTCCAAATTAGTCGCAGCCAACTCAACGGTCAACTGCGCATAGCGTAATACCTGTGTGTTATAGTCGGCCACCAGCGTCCCTTCCTTCCATTCGTCGGGAATGAAACGCCGCCAAACTGGTCGATGTGTCCCCATTGACGTGCCATGGCCAGTTGGTAGCAAACCGAGTAAAACTTTCCACCCTGTTTCAGGCTGCTCACGGACTAAGGTTTCAATTGCCACAAGCCGCAACTCAATCGATGCCGCTGTTTGCGGATACCAAGGCAGAAAAATATGGGTAAGTGAATTAATTGGGCGATTGCTCCAATTGCCACCGGGATCAATGCTCGCCAAATCACCCAAAATAACCGTTACTCGTGTTAAATAATCCGCATGCCAAGTTAAACCTTCCAGCGCCCATAACACCCCTGTCATGTAAGTGCCGCCGCCAAAGGCATTACTTTCCAATCCAAAGATGGCACAAGAATGCGCCAGCGCTTGCCAGCTCACGCACACGCTCTGGCGCAAACCCAGCCTCACGCAAAACTGACTCCAACGCCCCTTTTGCCGGGCTGCGCAAAGGAATAACACTTTCTGCACCATTCGTCCACCGCCCAGAAACAGGGATAATAACGCGATGCTGCTGTTGGCGGGCAGCCTGTAGCAATTGCGGTTCTGAATCAATATCGAGCTTAGGAGGGGCCACAAAGACATGCGATTTACGCAGTTCTGAAAAAGATAACCAAGCGTTTGCGTCTTTCAAAAAAAGGCACTGGATGCAATGGCGGTGCTGAATTTTCTCATCCAGTGACTCTAAAAAGGCGGCAACAAAATCTTCTGCGTCTTCGGGGCTTTCAACAGCCAATAATAATTGGTTAATTTCGCCAGAAAATAGTCTATGTAATTGCTCGCAAGCCCGCTCCCGCCCCACCAAAAAAACTTTATGAAAGTCTTTGGATTCACTTTCAACCACCATCGAGCGCAGCCGACCCCAATGCTCCGCTCAAATCCCCACGCCGAAAGGTCGCAGCCAACTGCTGCATCGACACCACCTGCCCGCCAAACAGCAACTTCAGCGCATCGCCCACATCCTGCACCGCCCCGGCAAAGTAATCCTCCGCCTTGTGCTCAATCAACCCCACGGCAGCCGCAAAATTTTGATGCGTCAATCCATCCAACGCCACATTCAAATCCTTCAGCAAACGCTTGCCCATTTGCATTGCAATAAAACAAGCCGCATAGCGCACCCAAGCCGGGTCATCTTCTGTCGGGCGGCGTCGGTGATTTTCCGCAACCCGGTACAGCAACACCGCCGCAATGGCTTGCGCACCGTTGAGCGTGTCGGTAAAAATCGTCTCGTATAGTTTGCCAAAGTGTTCCCGCGTCAAAAACCTGGCCTGATGCGGCGCATTGCGCCATACCGCCAAAATCGCCTCGGCAGCTACGCCGGAGGTGATTTCATCGGCCTTAACCACGCCATCCATGCGCTTTCTACGATAGCCAAACCCCAACGCCGCAATACTGCCAGCCAGCCGCTGTTGCCGCTCGTCATTGAAGCGCAAGTCTTTCAAATCCACCGGATTTTGGCTATTCGTGGCCTGCGTAATCTGCAAAACAATGATATGGCGGATTGCATTGATCAGCGCATTGATGCCATTGGCTTCAAAATGGGAACTGCCATTTCCGCAATTTCAAGGCTCGCGTATCGATTCATCCAGGGCCTTGGTCAGCGGCCATACCAAATACGACATCACCGAGCGTTTGCCCACCACAATTTCAGCATTCAAGGTCATCCCCGGCAATAAACGATTCCTATCCCCCATCAACTTCAAGCGCGGGTTCGCAATCGCAATGCGGCTCACATAGTAGGCATCCAAACCCGAGCCCGCAGGCGATTCGCGCCGAAACGCATCTTCACTGATCGAACTGACCTTGGCATGCAATACCCCATGTTTTTGAAAGGGAAAGGCATCGAGTTTGATATGCGCCGTATCACCCGCCTTAATATAGCCGACATCAAGCGAATCAATTTGCACTTCCGCTTCCAAATTCCCGCCAATGGGCACCAGGGTGAAAAAAGTCTCGGCCTCTTTCACCACCGAACCGACCGACAACTTGGCAATATCCAACACCACCGCATCCAAGGGGCTAGCCATCACCACTAATTTATGGCGTAAATTGGCCTTGGTTAATTGTTCATTGAGGCCGCCAATCTCACGCGTGGTGGCCAATAATTCTTCGGTCAGCTTTTGCCGCCAACCTTTGTCAAAGGCTTGCCCGTCCGCTTCTAACGAGGCCAATTCACTGCGAATTTCGGTTTCCCGATTGCGCGTCAACAGCATATCACGCTCGATTTCCAGGCGCTTGTCTTGCGCCTCCAACAAACGCTGACGCGCTCCATATTGGTTGGCAACCAGTTTCTCTTGCATGAGTTCAATTTCACGCACCGTGCGCAGGCGCGCCCCCAAAACTTGCTGATCGCGTAAATTGGTTTGCAAGGTCGCTTGCACGCGGGCCAGATTTTCTTCTCCCTTGATACGCTGGGCGCGGTAGTTGGCTTGCCGCTCCAGTGACAGACTATTTTGAATTTGCCGATCACTGGCGTTTTTATCGGTGCCCGGTGTCACCGCCGTTTTATTGTTATGATCTTTACTGGCATTGGCCTCTTTCCCCGTATTCTCGGGCAAGGGCAAAATCGGCGGTATGGTAGCACCTTCGGTCACCACCCGTGCGTCGGTGCCATCCAATTCCGCGCGCAAACCTTGCGCTTGCAATTCCAGCGTTTCCAGGCGACCGCGCAATTGTGCCTCATCCGCTTGTGCAAAGGTGGGGTCCAGCGTGGCCAAAACCTCGCCCTTTTTCACAACTTGGCCAGGCCGTACCGCGATGCCTTTAATAATCGCCGTCTCCAGCGGTTGCAATATCACATTCGGTGCCGGATTGACCAGGCGGCCATGCGCCACCACCACTCGTTCCACTTGCGAAAAGCTCGCCCATACCACAAAGCTAATGAATAGCAACGCCAGAATATGAATAGTCAGGCGCGCAAAAGGTGGCAACGGCGAACGTTCCATTTCATCGGCATCGGGTAAGAATGCAATTTCCGCCTTGGCCTTGGCACCTTGGCCGAGCAATTTGCCCAAGCTAAAGCGGCCTAGAGATGACTTGTCTGTTGGTTCCATAGCTGTTGGTAAGTTGAGCAACGTGTAAGAAGTTCTTCATGACGACCGGAATCCATCAAGCGACCATGTTGCATCACTAAAATGGCGTGGGCATTGACCAGTGTCGAAAGCCTGTGTGAAATCATAACCACCGTGCGACCAACCGCAATGCGCGACAGGTTGCGAATAAAAATTGCTTCGCTTTCCGGGTCGAGCGCGCTGGCCGCTTCATCCAAAATCAAAATTCTGGGTCGCCCCAATAACGAGCGTGCAATCGAGAGCCTTTGCTTTTGGCCACCGGATAAATTCGAGGCGTTTTCCTCCAGCATGGTGTCATACCCTTGCGGTAGGCGCTCAATAAATTCATCGGCCCCGGCAGCGGCGCAGACTTCCACGATTTCTTCAAAGGTGGCGTCCGGACGGGTAGCGGTGACGTTTTCGCGCACGGTGCCACGAAACAAAAAGTTTTCTTGCAATACCACGCCCACTTGCCGCCGCAAATGCGACAGTTCAATTTCACGCGCATCAATGCCATCAAAGCGCACAATCCCTTCTTGCACGCCGTATAAACCTTGAATCAGCTTGGTGAGTGTGGTTTTACCCGAGCCACTACGACCCACAATGCCTACCACCGCACCGGACGGAATCGTAAAGCTGGCGCGATCAAGTGCCGTATTGCTGGCACCGGGGTAGCGAAAGGTCACTTCATCAAAGCGAATTTCACCCGCCAATTGGGGCCGCAAGCCACCGGAGCCACTACGGCCTTCCGGTGGGCGATTCATCACTTCGCCCAACATGCGCACCGACAAAGCGGTTTCTTGATAATCATTGATCAAGCCCACAATTGCAATCAAGGGACTCACTACCCGGCCAGAGATCATTTGAAACGCGATTAAGGCACCCACGGTCAAGGTTTGATCAAACACATCCTGTGCGCCGATCACAATCACGACCACGGGCAATAATTTACCCAATAAATCGGTAATTGCCCCACCCGTAATCTGAATTTTACCAACCCGAAAGTGCATGGCAATCGATTCAGCTGAGCGCTGATCCCAAATCCGGCGTTGGGTTGGTTCAATTGCCAGTGCCTTCACGGTGCGCATACCATGGATGGTTTCGACCAACATGGCCTGGCGTTTGCCTTCAGCGGTATACAACTCCTGCAAGCGGCGTTGAAAGATGGGAATCAGGGCTGCCACCACACAGGCAATCATGGCCGCAAAGGCCAATACCAACATCGCCAGTTTGACTGAATAGGTAAATAGAATCGGCAAGAAAATGAATAAGGCAGTCGTGTCCAAACCGGTCATGAACAAGCGCCCGGTCAGGAAGTTGCGGATTTTTTCCAGTTGCTGCATATGGCGCGTGACCACACCAGCACTGGTGGTTTCGAAATAATCGATCGGCAAGGAGAGCAAGTGGCCAAAGGTGCGCCGGGTCAAGCGCATATCGATTTTGTTGGTGGCCGACAGGGTCAGCAGTTGGCGCATGAAGGCAAACAGTGCTTCAAAGGTCAAGGCCATGCAGATGCCCACCGCCAACACCCACAGCGTGGAGGCGCTTTGATGAATCAAAACTTTATCAATCACCAATTGAAAAAAGACGGGGGAGGCCAAACCCAGGAAGTGAATTGCCACCGCTGCAATGGCAATATCGCGAAAAGCGGCTTTTTGCTTGAAAATTTCTGGAATAAACCAGCGTAAGCTAAATGGTTGATTCGGGTCAGTGAGCGCATGTTGGCGCTTCATAAACACCACATCACCGCGCCAACGCTGGCAAAATTCATTGCGCTCCAGTACCACCACGGCGGCGCGGTCAGACAAGGGGTCGAGAATGGCAACCTTGCCCTCGCCTTCATTGCGCACACCCACCACAATCACGGCGCTGCCGTCGGGGTAACGCGCCATGAGCGGAAACACCCCGCCCTGCGCCAGCAAACCCTCCCAGGAAATACTGTCTACCTTGGCTTTGAGGCCAATATCGGCGGCTATGCGCAATAACAATGCCGCATTAGGCTCTTCTGCCTTGAGCGCATAGTCATCAATCAACCGCTCCGGGTTGATTTGCAAGCCATGGTGCTGCGCAATTGCGGTTAAGCACTGAATGACGGTATGAGGAAATTTCGCTTGCATCGCAACTCATCATGAGAAAAGTTTTGGTCGATTAGCTAATCCATCAATCTGGAATAGCCCCATTTGCAACCATTGTGCCATGCAGCCACCCGATGCATAAGGCAAAGAAAGCGGGGAAATTGGGGACTACTCTCGATTTGGGGCGGCGCAAATCATGATTGAACTTCTTAAGGTCGGACATTGACTGATATGGTATGATGGCCGCCACCATGCACCCTTTCTGAAAAGCTTACAAATCCTTATTTTGTGATCATTCAGATAAAAATGCTGGAAAAAAGCTGTTTTTATAAAGTCCTTTTGAGTTTTATTTATGTTGAATTGGTTAAAAAGAAAATTTACAAAGTCCGAAAACCCTGAGCCTGAGGCCGGGACTGTTCAAATTGGTACGCTCGAGCGCTGTACACAATTGAAAGAACAGGGCAATCAATTTCTGGCTGAAGGGCGATTAAAGGACGCTGAAAAATGCTATCGTCAGGCCATAAGCATCGACCCCAATTATGCTCATGCGCATAACAACCTGAGCCACGTATTGAAGCAGCAGGGATTGATAGAAGAGGCCCAAAAGAGTGCGCAAACGGCTTTATCATTAGACCCGAATCTGTTTGGCGCATTGTATCAACTGGGTACGCTGGCCCGGGATCAGGCGCAAATAACGGACGCGCTGAATTACTTCAACCGGGCATTGGGCATCAGGCCGGATTTCGAAGCGGTTTACGATGATTTATTTGCCATCTATTTTGGGATGGAGGATTTTCAGCAAGCACAAAAAATAAAC
>JBKJLF010000116.1:0-2671 GCA_046597185.1 Burkholderiaceae bacterium
TGGGACGGGTTTGATCGCCTGATCGAAGTGCATGCCAGTGACGGCAGCCGCTGGCGCTATACTTACGACGCACTGGGTCGCCGCACCAGCAAGCGCTGCACTCATGCCGCACCAAAATCAGCGTATGCGATGCCGTCCAACGAGTTGCAGGAAGAGCGCTACCTGTGGGAAGGCGCATGTTTGGCGCAACAGTCAAAGCGCTACGCAGATGGCACGCAAGAATTCTTCGGTTGGCATTACGCACCAGACAGCTTCACCCCGCTGGCGCTATCGCATCAAAAAAATCAGGAAGAGGCAAGGTTGTTGTATGTGATTACCGACCACCTGGGCACCCCGCGTGAAGTGCTGGATGGCAATGGCCGCATGGTGTGGGCGGCGCAATTGCAAACCTGGGGCAAGCTCAACCGCCTGTGGCAAACCCCTGCGGCAAATGATGCAGACAACCCGCTGCAACTTGATTTGCGCTTTCCGAATCAATGGCATGATGCTGGGAGTGGATTGCACTATAATTACCAGCGCTATTACGACCCGGAGAGTGGGCAGTATTTAAGCCCTGATCCGATTGGCATGGCGGGCGGGATGCGCGCGCAGGGGTATGTGGGGAATCCGAGTATTTGGGTTGATCCGTTGGGGTTGAGTGCGTGCTCTATAAATCAGGCGCTCAGAGAGCTTGATCAAGGTGCGGCAAAAGTGACTGTACACTCCCGCTCGGATGCCGCGAAAATTTTCATGGCTCGATATTTAGGTGAAAATTATCGGAATATGACTGGCGAAAGTGGTCCATCAACTAAAAGCATTATGGAATACTTAACTGGCGCACCAACTAAACAAGGCACATATCACTGGGATGAAATTCGCGATATTGATGGGCGTGTGGCCGGACATGGGCCGGGAAACCCTGATGGCGATTTACCACATTTACAAATTCATGAAAAATCAGGTGATGTGATTCATATTTTCTTCCCGTGGGGAAGTTAGCTATAGGAGAAAGCTCATGGCCACTATTAACGAAAATTTGGATATTTTATTAAAAGGTGGGAATTTGATCAGGGAAATTCAACCGCAGTGCGCGGGCCAACGAACTTGGTTGGAAATAAGCGTTGATGCAAAAACTATCCCCCCCTATCCGTTACGGTTGCCGCCCAATGCCATGCTACAAGGTTCACCATACCTTCCAAAAATGGCTATCGATTCAGCCATTTTCCGATTAAGAAAGGCCTCGTTTTCGGTGGAAGATATTGCAATGGGGTACGATCCATCCTATGACAAAGTGAGCAAATATCAGTACTACCAATCGTTCGACGAGCTTTGCTTGGCATTACAAACGGAAAATGTTCATTTTGAGAATTTTGTTAAAGATACTGCGGATAGCGACTATCCCCTGTAATATTTTTCTGGTAGCCAGCATGGGTGCGCTATGGCCGATGAATTGGCGCGCCACCTGATTTGGAAGAGCAATTAGGCATAATTATGTAACGAGCATTGGAGATATTTTCGGTGAAAAAAGAGATTTTTGAATTGATACCACTTGCTGAAGTTGTTGCAGAATTACGTGCGATGCTAGGCATTAATGCAGCCACTATCAGCGAAATAATCAAGCAACTTGAATATATGGCCTGTGATTGGATGACCATTGCAGATTGGGAAGAAATTTCCGATCAAGAGCTATATCAAAATTTGGAAAACGCCAAAGCCCCCAGCGGTATGCTGCTAATCGTTACTGAGGTTTCTTATCGAACCACATTGGGTGCATTCAAAGTGGCTGATAGTGATGTAAAGCAATTTGTTGCAGAGCATCTCTCACGCTTTGGGGAATGTTTTTATAATGGGGATGTTTTAATTGTAAGCAAAGAACAAAGCACTGTTTGGTTGTTTCAACATGAAGGAATTTTTGCTGTGCTGGAACAAGTTTAAGAAACAATGATCTGGCAAAAAGTGGGATTACCAAAATAAAGGAAGAAGCATACAAGTGCCAGGCATTGTTAAAGTGACGTTATTCGATTATTAAAATGAAAAATATTATTGGTGATAGAAATAATTTTGCAATTGAGTATGAAATAAATAAATTAACAAAATCGGGGCCAATGGGGTCAGTTAAGCTATGGTTGAATGGCCTTGGCTTTGGTGATGATTGCGGTGATATTTACCTGCTGCCAACGGCCCGCCGATTAAAGTTTTTCATTGATAAAAGAGAATCGTTAAATTGGCCAACACAAAGTCAACCCACAAATACTTTGGAATTAGATGAGCTATACAATAAGGCAGAAATGTCCCCATACTGGTTATTTTACACTGAAGGATTTGATGACTTTTATGCATTGATTTCATTTTCATGTGAAACATATACAATCTTTTGGGCGAAGAAGGAAATGGCCACCAGCACATCTAAAATAAATACAATGTGCATTGGTTATTCAAAATTGAAGCAGATTGTTTTTCAATTTTATGAATTAATAGCACCGCCACAAGCAGCGTAAAACAACCGATTTGATAATACGTGTGGCCTGTTAGAAAAAAAATGCAGAGTGATCCGCCGATCCACCACCCGGATTATTCGGCCTCAGCTACAGCACAGCAGTTGGCGGCCAAATCCCCGACCTGGTTCACCAGCGCACCGAATTTAACACCGCGCTACGCCATTACCGCTGGCAGCAAGGCCGCTTGATCGGCA
>JBKJLF010000131.1:0-7233 GCA_046597185.1 Burkholderiaceae bacterium
TGGTGATTCGATTTATATGGGCTGGTTTCCATTTTCAAGTAAAAACAAGCAAGCGTCGGCAGGGGCCGAAGGCGCTTATGTCGCCCGTGCCGAAGAGGGTATTGCTGCACCTGCGCGTGGCAAGCGTAGCGCTGGCAATGAATCGGTTGACCCGGTTCTGCCGGAAAAAAAGCGCGCCCGGCGTCGTCTGGTTGGGGCGGTCGCCCTGGTGTTGGCGGTGATTGTGGTCTTGCCGATGGTGCTCGATTCTGAACCGAAACCCTTGTCGTCCGATATTGCGATTCAAATCCCGTCCAAAGATAAACCGTATTCCGCCAGTGACGGGCAAAAAGTTGCGGTCGATCAATCATTGGGCCCAAATGAAGAAGTGGTGTCCGCCGCAGCGCTGAGTGCCTCGGTCAAACCGTCGGCCAGTGCATCGGTAATCAGCGCGGCTGCCAGCGCAACGCCGCGCCCCGCACCCAGCCTCAGTCCCAGTCCCAGTCCCAGTCCCAGTCCCAGTCCCAGTCCCAGTCCCAGTCCCAGACCCAGACTGGTTGCGACTGTAACACCAGCACCGACACCTGCACCTACACCCAAACCGACGCCTGCGCCCACACCCAAGCCGACACCCGCGCCCACACCCAAGCCGACGGTTGTACCAACGCATGAACCACGCCCTGCGCCCAGTGCCGAGACCCATCCCGCGCTGGCTGAAATCCGCCCCACGCAGCCCAAACCTGCGCAAGCCAGTGAAGAGGGTGATAGCGCCGCGCGTGCCAAGGCCATTTTGGATGCCCGGCCCGAAACTAAGCCGAGTAAATTTGCGGTTCAGGTTGCCGCTTTGGCCACGCAAGAAAAAATTGATGAAGTCATCGGGAAATTGCAAGCGGCGGGTTTTACGCCGCGTACCTCCATCGTTGCCACCGATTCCGGCCCACGCACGCGGATTCGGGTGGGGCCGTTTGCGAACAAGGAAGACGCGCTCAAGGTGAGGGAAAAATTGATCAAACAAGGTTTCAACGGCACCCTGGTGGCGCAATAGTCGATTTCTGGGGTGGCAGATGCGTGGCAAATGAGTAGCAAATGAGTAGCAAATGAGTAGCAAAGGACAGGCGTGACGATTTTTGATTATTTTGTGTTGTTCATTCTGGCGTGCTCGATCATCATCGGGGTGATGCGCGGATTGGTGAAAGAAGTGTTTTCTTTGGTCGGCTGGGTGGTGGCGCTGGTGGTGGCGAATATGTTTGTGGAAACCATGGCAGGCTGGTTGCCGCAAGCGATACCGGGTGTGCCAATCCGCTTGATTATTGCCTTTGTGGTGTTGTTTATTGCTGTGCGTTTATTGATTGGTTTATTGAGTATGACGGTCGCATCCGTGGTCAAAGCCAGCGGTTTGAGTAGCGTGGACAGGGGTTTGGGTGCGGTATTTGGTTTGCTGCGCGCACTCATCATTGTGAGCGTGGTGGTATTGCTGTGTGGCTTGACCGCGATTCCGCGCCAGCCATTTTGGCGTGACGCGATGTTGAGTAAGGTAGCAGAATCAATCGTAACTAGCATTCAACCTCTCTTGCCGAGCGATTTTGCGCGGCGGGTTCAGTTTTGATTTTCAGTGTTGATTTTTTTTGAGGAGTCACCATGTGTGGCATAGTTGGAATCGTTTCAAATGGCCCTGTCAATCAATTGCTATACGACGCTTTGTTGCTATTGCAGCATCGCGGCCAGGACGCTGCGGGTATCGCTACCAATTTTCAAAATATGTTTTCGATGCACAAAGCCAATGGCTTGGTGCGTGACGTGTTTCGTACCCGCAATATGCGTACCCTGCAAGGCAGAACCGGTATTGGCCATGTACGCTACCCGACAGCCGGCTCGTCTAGTGAAGAAGAAGCGCAACCGTTTTATGTGAATGCACCTTTTGGCATTACCCTGGCGCATAACGGCAACCTGACCAATTGGGAACAATTGAAAAAGGAAATGTTCCGTAACGACCGCCGCCACATCAATACGTCGTCCGACTCGGAAGTGTTGCTCAATGTGTTGGCGCATGAATTGCAGGAAACCACCTCCGGCTACTCACTCGACCCCGATTCCCTGTTCAAGGCCGTGGCCATGTTGCATAAGCGGGTCAAGGGCGCGTATGCTGCGGTAGCAGAAATCGCCGGGCATGGCGTACTGGGCTTTCGCGATCCGTTTGGCATTCGTCCGCTATGCATCGGGGTGAATGAAGCGGAAAAAGGCATGAAGTACATCATCGCCAGTGAATCGGTGGCACTCGAAGGCCTGGGTTTTCGCTTTTTACGCGATGTGGCACCGGGCGAAGCGGTGTTTATTGACCTGGACGGCAAATTTTCCAGCCGCCAGTGTGCCGACAATCCGATTCTCTCGCCCTGCGTATTTGAATACGTGTATTTTGCCCGTCCTGATTCGGTGATCGATGGCGCTTCAGTGTATGCGACGCGCCTGAAAATGGGCGAATATCTGGCCGAAAAGATTCGTGGCCAATTCAATCTCGGTGAGATCGACGTGGTGATGCCCATTCCGGATTCTTCGCGCCCGGCAGCAATGCAACTGGCGCTGAAACTCAATCTCGAATATCGCGAAGGCTTCATCAAAAACCGCTATATTGGCCGCACCTTCCTTATGCCCGGCCAATCGGTACGGCAAAAATCGGTGCGTCAGAAGCTCAATGCCATCGGTTCCGAATTCAAGGGCAAGAACGTGCTGCTGGTGGATGATTCCATCGTGCGCGGCACCACTAGCCGCGAAATCGTACAAATGGCGCGCGAAAGTGGTGCCAACCGCGTGATTTTTGCGTCCGCTGCACCCCAGGTACGCTATCCGAATGTGTATGGTATCGACATGCCCACGCGCCGCGAACTGATTGCATTTGAGCGCAGCGATGAAGAAGTCTGTCGCGAAATTACGGCGGATAATCTGGTGTATCAGGATCTGGATGCACTCAAGCATTCCATCTCGGACGTCAATCCGGTTTTGCAACGGGTGGATGCGGCGTGTTTTGATGGTATCTACGTGACCGGCGATGTGACGCGCGAGTATCTGGACAGACTGGAACTGGCGCGCAATAATTCAAAATCGTCGGTGCAGGAAGATGTGGGACGTTCACAGTTGAATTTGAATTTGGCACCACGTGAATAAACCGGATCATAACTAAATACAAATATTGGAAAATGAAATAAGGGGAAACGATGAAACAAGGTTTGAAAACAATCAGGCATGCCGTGTTACTGGCCTTGCTGGCCGCAACTACCGGACAGGCAATGGCGACAAAAACATTGATTTTTTGTTCGGAAGCCAGCCCGGAAGGCTTTAACCCACAATTTTTTACCACGGGTGTGACCTCGGATGCCGCAGCGGTGCCGATCTATAATCGGCTGGTGCAATTTGAAATTGGTTCCAGCAAGGTGATTCCGGCACTGGCCGAGTCGTGGAGTGAATCAGCCGATGGCAAAACCTATACCTTTAAATTGCGCAAGGGTGTGAAATGGCATAGCAATGCCAAATTTAAACCGACGCGTGATTTTAATGCCGATGACGTGATTTTCTCGTACACCCGCATGTCCGACCCCAAACATCCGTTCCGTAATGTGACACCAAGCCAATCCTATGCCTATTACGAAGACATGGGCATGGCCAAGATTGTGGACCGGATTGAAAAAGTCGATGACTATACCGTGCGCTTCGTGCTCAAGGTGGCAGAAGCGCCCTTTATCTCGAATGTGGCGATGTCTTTCATGTCGATTTTGTCAGCCGAATATGGCGACAAAATGAAAGCGGCCGGCACCATGGACGTGATTGATCGTGAACCGATTGGTACGGGCGCGTTCCAGTTCGTGTCCTATCAAAAAGATGCAACGATACGCTATCAGGCCTTTGACCAATACTGGAATGGCCGCCCCAAGCTCGATAAGCTGATCTACACCATCACACCCGATCCTTCGGTGCGGGTAGCAAAACTCAAGGCCAATGAATGCCAGATGATGGCATTGCCCAAACCGGCCGATATCGAATTGATGAAAAAAGATCCCAACATCAAACTGGCCACACAAGAAGGCTCGAACATTGGCTATATCGCCTTCAATGTCGAGAAAAAACCCTTCGATAACAAGTTGGTACGACAGGCGCTGGCCATGGCGGTGGACAAGAAGAGCATCTTGAATGCAGTGTATCTGGGCGCAGGCCAGTCCGCGAAAAATCCGCTGCCACCCACCATGTGGTCATACAACGACAAGGTGCAGGATTATGCTTACGATCTGGCCAAGGCCAAGGAAATGCTGGTCAAGGCGGGCTATCCGAATGGCTTTGAAATGGATTTGTGGTACTTGCCAGTGAGTCGTCCGTACAACCCGGACGGCAAGCGCATGGCCGAACTGTTACAGGCTGACTGGGCCAAGATCGGCGTCAAAGCCAAACTGGTCACCTTTGAATGGGGTGAGTACAAAAAGCGCAGCAAGAGCGGTGAACAACATGCGATGATGTTTGGCTGGTCCGGTGATAATGGCGACCCGGATAATTTCCTGGCACCCAATTTGTCGTGCGACGCGGTGAAAAGTGGCGGCAATGCTGCGCGCTGGTGCAATAAGGAATTTGAAGAGTTGATCCAAAAAGCCAAGCGTACTGCGAATCAGGTCGAACGCACCAAGCTGTATGAAAAAGCGCAACTGGTCATGAAAGAAGATGCACCGTGGATAACCATGGCGCATTCGCTGCGGTACACGCCGATGCATAAAGATGTGCAAGGGTTCAAGATGGACCCGACCGCCCATCATTATTTTGACAAGGTCGATTTGGCGAAGTAATCCGCTCAGGGCTGGCCAGATGGCTGGCCAGCTCGTGTTCTCTGCACGCCCGGTGCGGGCATTGCCTGCACTGTTTGGCATCGCTCATCAAGCAACTCTGAAAAATTTTATCCAGGAACCTATCGATGTTCGGATTCATATTGCGCCGATTGGGAATGATTATCCCTACTTTTATCGGCATGACTTTGCTGGTATTTTTAATGATTCATATGATCCCCGGCAATGTGGTGGAATCCATGTCCGGCGAGCGCGGCATGGAGCCAGAGCGGTATGCGCGGTTGATGCATGAATTTGGACTTGATAAGCCCTTGTATGAGCAGTATTTCGATTACATCAAAAAAGTCGTGCGGGGTGATCTTGGTTATTCGATCTCGACCCACGAACCCGTGATGAGAGAGTTTTTGGTGCTGTTTCCGGCCACGCTGGAACTGTCGTTTTGCGCCATGCTGTTCGCGCTGTTGATCGGGGTGCCCATTGGTATGCTGGCAGCGCTCAAGCGCAATTCGGTGTTTGACTATACCGCCATGGGAATTTCGTTGACGGGTTATTCCATGCCCATATTTTGGTGGGCCTTGCTGTTGATTTTGTTGTTTTCAGTGACCTTGGGTTGGACCCCGGTTTCCGGCAGGCTCGCTATTGAGTTTGATTTTCCACCCCGTACCGGCTTGATGCTGATTGATTCCCTGCTCTCGGGTGAGGCGGGGGCATTCCGCTCGGCGCTCTCCCACCTGATTTTGCCCACCATTGCGCTGGGTACGATTCCGCTGGCAGTGATTGCGCGCATGACGCGCTCCAGCATGCTGGAAGTGCTGCGCGAAGACTACATTCGTACTGCACGTGCCAAGGGGCTGTCGCGCTGGCGTGTGATAACCGTGCATGCATTGCGGAATGCATTAATTCCGGTAGTGACCATTATCGGGCTGCAAATTGGCACCTTGTTGGCCGGGGCCGTCCTGACCGAGAGCATATTTTCCTGGCCCGGCATTGGCAAATGGCTGGTAGAGGCGATCCGGCGTCGTGACTATCCGGTGGTGCAGGGCGGTATTTTGCTCTCGTCCACCATCATTATTTCCGTCAACCTGATTGTGGATGTGTTGTACGGTGTGATTAATCCTCGTATTCGGCATGCATGATGACAGATTCATTGAATAAATCGAGTAACCCGGCCAGCAGTGCGCTGCCGCCGGAGCAGGGGCCGCTGGCCGAGTTCTGGCGCTATTTCTCGCAAAATCGTGGTGCCGTAGCCGGACTGGTGCTGGTGGTATTGATGGTCTTACTGGCCGTGTTTGCCAATCTGATTTGCGCCCATTCGCCAATTGAGCAATATCGTGATGCGACCTTGCAGCCACCTGCCTGGCAGCAGGGCGGTTCCACCAAATTTTTGCTTGGTACCGATCCGGTCGGGCGCGACATGTTGGCGCGTCTGATTCACGGCACCCGTTTGTCTTTGATTATTGGCGTGGTGTCGGTGGTGTTATCGCTGGGGCTGGGGATTTTTCTGGGCATGTTGGCCGGATTTTTTCGCGGCGTGCTGGAAACCGTCATTTTGCGCCTGATGGATGTGCTGTTGGCCCTGCCCAGCCTTTTGTTGGCGGTGGCGGTGGTGGCGATTCTGGGGCCAGGTTTGATTAATGCCATGTATGCGATTGCGGTGGTGATGATGCCGCATTATGTGCGCTTAACCCGTGCGGCAGTGATTGGTGAAGTGCAAAAGGATTATGTGAATGCCTCACGCATCGCCGGGGCGGGCACCCTGCGCCTGATGTTTAACTGTATCTTGCCCAATTGCGCCGCACCGTTGATTGTTCAGGCCACGCTGGGCTTTTCTACCGCCATTCTGGATGCCGCCGCGCTGGGCTTTTTGGGCTTGGGCGCGCAACCCCCGACGCCGGAATGGGGCTCGATGTTGGCGGGCGCGCTGGAGTTTATTCAATCGGCGTGGTGGGTGGTGACGTTTCCGGGTTTGGCTATTTTAATCTCGGTATTGGCAATCAATTTGATGGGCGATGGCATGCGTGATGCGCTTGACCCCAAACTCAAGCGCTAGGGGTATGGTATGAACGCACTCTTGGAAATTCAAAACCTGCGCGTGCAATTTGGCTCGGCGACGGCGGTTGATGGCTTGGATTTACAACTGAGGGCCGGTGAAGTGGTCGGCATTGTGGGTGAATCCGGTTCCGGTAAAAGCGTCACCTCGCTGGCGATGATGGGTTTAATCGACTATCCCGGCAAGGTGAGCGCCCAGCGTATGGCCTTTGACGGACGCGATTTGTTGACCATGAAAGACAAGGAGCGGCGCAGCTTGCTGGGTAAAGATATCGCCATGATCTTTCAAGACCCAATGACCAGCCTCAACCCATGCTTTACCGTGGCCGACCAATTGGTGGAAACCTTGCGCGTACACGAGGGCGGCGACAAGCGTGCCTTGCGCTCG
>JBKJLF010000289.1:0-6959 GCA_046597185.1 Burkholderiaceae bacterium
CTTGCTGGCCCGAATTGCTCAATCAAGTGTTTCTGAATCTATTGGTCAATGGTTGCCAGGCGATTGAGGAAAAGCAGCAAGCACAGCAGCAAATAAAGCAACAAGCAAAGCAGCAGACTGCGCCGCAAACTGAGCCACAACGCGGCACCTTGTGCCTGGGTTTGAATTTGAGTAACGATGAGAGTTGCCTGCTGATCAGCTTTACCGATAGCGGGGTTGGTATCGATGTGGCCAGTCAGGCGCGTATTATGGAGCCGTTTTTCACTACCAAAGCGGTGGGCGTGGGCACCGGGCTGGGTTTGTCGATTGCTTTCAGCATCGTGCAAAAACATGGTGGTAGCCTGAACGTAAGTTCCACCGTGGGGGTAGGCAGTTGCTTTACCATTAGCTTGCCACTGTTAATTTAATAATCTTTGTTATCCTTAAATAATTATATTTAAAAAATCTAAATTGGCACTGTAATGTGCTATACTCCAAAAAATAATCGAATAATGATAAGATATGTGATAATGATATCTAAATGAAATTGAATGGAGTAATCGCGATGATAGTGGGCAAGAAAAGAATCACACCTGAGCAAGCGAGCCATCAGGCTGAGATAGGGCTGTTGGTTTTGTGGCTTTGTCTTTTGCTGGCCATTGGCTGGATGAAGTTCGCATGAGGTGCGAACCAGGGCATCTTGCCGATGCGCGCGCTGGTTTGAGCCAGCTCGCGGCGCAGCAGCGCCTGACGGCCGATGGGGCCAACGAATTGCCTTCCAGCCAACCGCTTTCGCTGTTGGCCATTGCGTGGGTGATTCTGCGTGAACCGATGTTTATTTTGTTGGTTGCTTGCGGCAGTGTTTATTTGCTGTTGGGTAGCCGCCAGGATGCATTTATTTTGCTCGGCTCGGTTGTCATCATTATGGCGATGGATTTTTTCCAGGAGCGCAAAAGTGCGCGTGCGCTGGAAGCCTTGCGTGACCTGTCCAGCCCGCGTGCGCTGGTGCTGCGGGACGGCCAACAACGGCGCATAGCCGGGCGCGACGTGGTGTGCGGTGACGTGATTTTGCTGGCCGAAGGGGATCGCGTACCCGCCGATGCGGTTTTATTTGCCAACCAGGGCCTGTTGCTGGATGAGTCCTTGCTCTCGGGGGAATCGGTGCCCGTGCGCAAAAATGCCATCACAACTGACGCCGCCTTGCCACAGGCCATGGCCAAGCCCGGTGGTGAAGATCAACCTTGGCTCTATTCCGGCTCGCTGGTGGTGCAAGGCAAGGGCAGTGCGCTGGTGCTGGCGATTGGCGAGAAAACCATGCTGGGCCAAATCGGTAAAGCGCTGGTGGGGCTGAAGGATGAACCGAGCCAGGTGCAGCTTGAAACGGCGGTGGCGGTGAAACAGGTGGCCATCGCCTGTATTGGTTTGGTGCTGTTGCTGGCCGTATGGTATGGTGTGACGCGGCATGACTGGTTGAATGGCATCCTGGCGGGCTTGACGCTGGCCATGGCTTTGTTGCCGATGGAACTGCCGCTGGTGCTGGCGATTTTTTTGGGCCTGGGCGCATGGCGCATGGCGCAGCAGCAAGTGTTGACGCGGCGCACCTCGGCCATTGAAATGTTGGGTGCGGCCACGGTATTGTGTGTCGATAAAACTGGCACGCTGACCCAAAACCGCATGGCGCTGACGCAAATGGTGGCGGACGGGCAGGTGCATGTGTTTGATGTGGTGGCGTCACAATCAACCGCGCCCACCGCCTTGCCGGAAGTGTTTCATGCCACGCTGGAATTTGCCATGCTGGCCAGCCAGCGCACGCCGGTTGACCCGATGGAGCAAGCGATACAAGCCATGGGCAAGCTGGCCCTGGCGGACACCGAACATATCCATATCGGTTGGACTTTGGTGGAAGAATATCCCCTCTCACCGCAGTTGTTGGCCATGTCGCGGGTGTGGCAGTCGCCCGATTTGGCCGATTACGTGATTGCTGCCAAGGGCGCGCCCGAAGCCATTTTCGATTTATGCCATTTGTCGCCGGAGCGGGTGGCCAGCCTGAGCGCAGAGGCCAACCGTCTGGCGGCGCAAGGTTTGCGCGTGCTGGGTGTGGCGCGCGCCAGTTTTCAGCATGCCATTTTGCCGCAAGGCATTCATGATTTCGATTTCGTCTTGCTCGGTCTGGTTGCCTTGGCCGACCCCTTGCGCCCCACGGTGGTGGGTGCGCTGGCGCAATGCCATGCCGCCGGGATACGGGTGATCATGATTACTGGCGACTACCCGGCCACGGCGCACAGCATTGCGCGTCAGGCGGGTTTAAAGGTATTTGGCCAGCCGCTGGATGGCATTATCACCGGGGTGGAATTGGACGCGCTGGATGAGGCCCAATTGCAGGCGCGTTTGCAGCAAAGCGACGCCATCAATATTTTTTGCCGGGTACAACCGGAGCAAAAACTGCGTTTGGTGACGGCGCTCAAACAAGCCGGTGGCGTGGTGGCGATGACGGGCGATGGCGTCAACGATGCGCCCCCGCTCAAGGCCGCGCATATCGGCATTGCCATGGGCGAGCGCGGCACCGACGTGGCGCGCGAGGCGGCGGCGCTGGTGTTGCTGGATGATGATTTAAGTTCGATTGTGGCGGCGGTGCGGCTGGGGCGGCGGATTTTTGACAATATTCGCAAGGCGGTGGTGTTTATCATTGCCGCGCATGTGCCGATTGCGGCGATGTCGTTGTTGCCGGTGTTTTTGGGTTGGCCGCTGTTGCTGCTGCCGATACACGTGGTGTTTTTTGAATTGATGATCGGCCCCACCTGTTCGATTGTATTTGAAGGCGAGCCGGAAGAAGCCAATGTCATGCAACGCCCCCCGCGCGAGCGCGCGGCCCGAATCTTTGATAAAGCGTTGTTGCTGCGTGGTTTGACTCAGGGTAGCTTGTTGGTGGTGCTGCAATTGGGCTTGTATGTGCTGACCCAACACCTGGGCTGGAGTACCGGGCAAAGCCGCGCCATTACCTTCAGTGCCATGGTGTTGGGCGATATTGGGCTGATCTTCGTCAACCGCAACAGTGCGCTGCCGTGGTATCGCGCCATGGCTTTGCCCAATCCGGCGCTGTGGTGGGTGGTGCTGAGTGCGCTGGGCATGTTGGCCCTGGCGTTAACGGTGCCCGTGCTGCGCAGCCTGTTTCATTTTGTTTGAGCGCCACCCCTGGGGCTCTGGCATTGCGGATAGGGGCGGCTTGGCGCAAGGTAAGCGCTTATTCAGGCTTGTCCTGCTGCGGCATTTGCAGAATGGATCTGGCTTGTTCTTCCGGCATGCCGAAATCGATCAGGCAGTGCAGGGCGTGTGCCATGGCTTTTGCTGTGCCACGCGCCTCGCTGCGGGCCAGTATGGCTTCCATTTCGGCGCGATCAGCCAGCGTTTGTGCGTCGTCAGTGGATAAAGCCATCTGTGCTTGCAAGGCTTCTGGTATCGCCGATGTTACGCCGTAGGGCGCACGCTCTTGCATCAGCACGTGTGTGGGTGCAGCGGTGGCGGGGCGGTGCACATAGGATACCCAATTTTCTTTGCCACGGCGGTGGCGCGCAACCTGGCCACGTGCTTCCATGATGACCAGCACCTGACTCACCCGGCCCGGACTCAATTGCAGCGCGCGCCCCAGGTCGGATTGGGTCATTTCATTTTTATTGCGCAGCAGTTCGAGAATGGCAGGTTCTTGCAGCAATTCCTGCGATTGGGCCGAGTTTCTGGTGCGTACAGGGGGTGTTTCGGGCAGATCCATGATCCACGTTGTCCTAAAAATGATATTGCATGCAGTTTATATCATTTTAGGATTGTGTGCCAATTTTTTGTTGTATTAATGCACGGGCTAAGCGCTATTCACATCCGGCTGCGCTTTTGGGTTTTAGATTTCTTCAACGCCATTGAGTTTGTAGGTGTTGAGTAGTGAATTGATTGCAGGCAAAAAACGACATCGCGCAATACGAAGGTTATTATGCGAGTTTGTAGGTGTTGAGTAGTGAATTGATTGCAGGGGCATCACGTTGTGCTATGGCGTTTAATCCAGTGCGGGTAATATGCCGCGCCAAAAAGAATTCCAAAAAGCTGCGATGCGAAAAGCCGTAAAAACCATCGGGTGTGCGGGACAAAAACGCCGCCGTGCGTAATTCCACATCCAATTGGTTGGGGTCAAGCTGGCCGCGTAAATCGCTACGGTCTTTGACCAGCAGATACAGGTCGCCATAGTGCAGCCGATTGCCTTCGCGCTGCCATAATTCGTGCGCCAACACTTCCAATATGCAACGCAATTGTTCACTATTGCTTTGCCGTTCGATGGGTTTAAAATCATCGAGCCATTTATCGGTATAAATTTGATACAGCGCCCCTGTGGTCAGCGCATGGCCACTGGCCGCTTCCTGTTCCTTCAGCTTGGGTAGGCTCTGGATGATGATGTCCAGCAATTGCGGCCGGTCGCCCAGTTGCAGCAGGTTTTGTTTTTGCAAAAACTTCAGCGCGGTGTCGCCTTCTTTGTCACCCAAGCGTTTTGTGAGAAATTCTTTAACCTGATTTGGCGTAAACATCGCCACCGTATCGATGTTGCCATCAAAGCCCAATGCCAGCCCTTGCAAGGCGGACTGCGCGCCGATCTCTTCCACGCGCCCACTGGCTTCGCCATGGTCTTTAAAAAATTGTTCACGGCAAGTGATCAAAAGGCGGTTTGACAGCTTCGTCGGCCCCGCTTCACCAGCCAAACGCGCAAGACTGCGGAATTGCTCCACCACGCTACGGCCAGAGGTGGCCAGGCCCATTTCGTCGAAGCTGTCAAGCAGCAATGCAATGCGCCCTTGTTCGATCAGGTATTGCAGTACACGCGGGTCTTTGCGCTGGCCCGTCGCGCGTAGCCATGCGTCTGCCAGCAATTCTTCCAGCGTGACTTTGTTGGGCACATCGCGCAGGTTGACGCGTAGCGGCACCGCGCGGGTGCTGTCAGCTTTGGCCAGTTTGGCCAGCTCATATTCCAGCTTTTGGGTGAATGCAGTTTTGCCCGTGCCATAGTCACCCAATAAAATCCATAAGCGTTTGCCTGTGCCATTGGCCCACGCCAAGCCGTGTTGGATCAAATCTTGAATATCGTCCTTATCCTGGCCTTCATCGCCAGCATGCTTTTCGCGCTTGTTTTTGCCGGATTGCTTGTTGCCGTTGGCATGCTGCGTGACATAGGCGCGCGCCAGTGGGGATTGCTCGAAGCTTTCGATAATTTTATTCAGATGCGGGCCAAAATCAAGCAGCCTGCGCTCCATATCCAGCGGTGTCATGGCTTGAATGCCGTGGTCTTTGGCCCAGGTTGCTACTACCGGCGATAAGCTGCGCGCTACCACCATGCCGCGTGCCTGCATGGCGCGCGCTTCGGGCAGGTTAAGCCATTGGTGCAATTGTTCTACCTTCGCCAAAGGCAGGCTGCGCCCTGAATCGCTGCATTCCACCAAATAAGTTGTGCTGTCAAGGCCGGATTCTATATGGGCGACCAAATCAATTTCTGCGCTGCCAATGGTTTGGTTTTCTGAGACGGTATAACCCAGCAAGCGCAATAATGCCGCCACTTGTTCGGCAAAGCTGCGCTCAGTTATTCCGCTATTGCGGGTAAGCCCAAAAATATCCGGGCGCGCACTGATTTGCTGTTGTTGCTCGATGTCGGCCTCGTGCAATTGATCGGCAAAACTGATCAATTCGGCGGCGAAGCGTTCATAATCTTTGGCGATGGCGCGCTCTGGTTGGGTAATGAGCAATGCTTCAGAAAAAGGCAAATCCGGGTCGTAGCGGATTTCATGCACACTGGCTAATTCCAATGTAAAGGCATCGGCCCAAATCTCGCGCCCTGCCGCCACCAGCTTGGGGTCGTCTTGCGGAATCGGTGACGCCACATAGTACAGTTTTAAGCTGGCATTTCTGTCGCGCAGGCTGCGTTGCTCGCCATTGTTTTGCGCCAAAGCGGCGCTGATTTGCCCCAGGCCATGCAGGTTTTGCGGCCCGTAGCCGCCAACCAGGACGGTGGCATCAGCAATGGCACCGGCCAGCAAGCCCCCCAGGTCGCTCAAGCCCGTGCGTGAATCGATAATAATGTGGCGAAACCCAAGCTCGCCCAGGTGTTCAATCAGCGCGTTCAACAGGTCGCGGCCAAGGGTGGGGGATTCCAACAACAAACCATGCCAGTCGATTTGATAATACAGATCAGGGCCATGCGCTTTGTCGCCGTGGGCTGCCAAAATTGAATAGTTGGTGAAGGGTGTGGTATGCACCAGGTCTGCGAATTGCGCCAATTCGGCAGCTTGGGGCGGGATGTTTTTTTGCGCTTGCCATTGAATTAACCAGTCAAAAAAGCCGTTTTTGACGCCACCAGCGTTGCGCAAAGCCCGAATCCTGTGCAGGCCCGGTGCTTCCGCGTCTAAATCCCATAATAGCGTTTTGCCTTTGCGCGCCAAAGCCAGCGCCATATTGGCGGCCAAAATAGTGCGGCCTACGCCACCTTTGTAACTGTAAAATGTAAAAACGGCTGGGCGCATGGTTTAGGCTGCTTGCTGAAAAGGTTGCGGAGCAAAAAAAGTGGCCCCATGCCCCTTGAACCTGGTGGGCGGTGCTTGCACAGCAGGTATTGCGCCGTAGGGCGCACGCTCTTGCATGAGCACGTGAGTCGGTGCAACTGCGGCGGGGCGTTGCATAAGGGATACCCAATTTTCTTTACCACGACGGTTGCGCGTAATCTGGGCGCGTGATTCCATGATGGCGAGCACCTGACTCACCCGCCCCGGGCTCAATTGCAAGGCCTGCCCTAATTCCAGTTGGGTCATTTCACCTTTGTTACGCAGATGTTCAATAATGACCGGTTCTTGCAACAATTCTTGCGAATGGGGTGAGCTTCTGGCGCGAATGGCCAGTCGTTTGCCTTCCAGTAAATCGGCAAACCCGGCCCAGCGTATGCCTAAACGGGTCGCTTCTTC
>JBKJLF010000468.1:0-8496 GCA_046597185.1 Burkholderiaceae bacterium
CCACCGCATTGGCCGCACCGGGCGCGCGGGCGCTACCGGGGAAGCGATTTCGCTGGTGTGCGTGGATGAGCACGAAATGCTGCGCGATATTGAAAAATTGATCAAACAAACCCTGCCAAAAACCGTGATTGCCGGGTTTGAGCCCGACCCGAACGCGCGGGCGCAACCGATTCAGTTGCGCAGCAATGATCATACGGGTGGTGGCTTTGGTGGTGGCGGTGGCCGCCATGGTGGGCGTAATGGTGGTCGCGGGGGTAATAGCGGTAGTAACAGTGGCAACAGCGCTGGCCGTGGTGGCGAAGGTGGCCAACGTCCGGCAGCACGTAGCGAGAGCAAACCACGTAGCGCAATCGGTGGTGGTAACAACAGCACTGGCGCTGCCGTCAGAACCTCGGCGGCAGGCACAGGCGGCAATGGCAATACGACCAGACCAGCCCGTAGCGCACCAAGAACGGGTGGTGCACCGCAAGGCCGGAGCGGCCCCGCAACGGGTAATGGGCCTGGCGGCCCAAACCATCGTAGTGGAGGCCGTGGCCGCTAAGCGTGCGATACAATCCGCCCAACATGTTAAACTAGGTAAAACCATCGGTAAGCCGATCATGATGATTAACCTGAATTATTAACATAATGAATACTCCATTGCGATTTGGTAAGTATGACATCCTCAAAGTGTTGGGCAAGGGCGGCATGGGGACGGTGTATCTCGGCTACGATAAGAAGCTACACCGTCATGTCGCCATCAAAACCATTTTGCGCGAAGAGTTGGATGATGACGCCACCTCCAGCGAATATGCACGCCGTTTCGAACTCGAAGCCAAAGCCGTTGCCAAGCTGAATCACCCCAATATCGTGAGCGTTTATGATTCTGGCGAAGAAGGGGATACCGCGTATTTGGTGATGGAATTTATCGAAGGTAACGATTTAAAATATTATTTCGATAAAGAAATGGATTTCGAGCTGGCGGAAATCATCAGATTGATGATCGACCTGCTGGAGGCATTGGCGCACGCCCATGAAAAAGGGGTGTGGCATCGTGATATCAAACCGGCCAACGTGATGATTGACATCACAGGTCAAATCAAATTGACTGACTTTGGGGTGTCGCGCATTGCCGACAACGGTGAACGCTCGCGGGTAGGCACCATGGTCGGCACTTTATACTATATGTCGCCGGAACAGGTGCTCAATACCAACGTATCACATCGGAGTGATATTTTTGCGGCGGGCGTGATTTTATACCAGTTTTTGACCAAGACCCGGCCTTTTTTGGGTAGTGATTATGAGATCACCAACAAGATTGTGCAGCAAGAAGCGATACCACCGTCGTATGTCAACCACAATTTGCCGCCAAAACTGGATGCGATTTTGGCCAAAGCAATGGCAAAAAACCCGGATTTGCGCTATCCCACGGCACGCGAATTCATTCTGGATTTGAAAAAAGTGCTGGGTGAGCGGCGCGAACCAGTACTCGACCCGGATGCCACCCGCTATTTTTATGCGCAGCAAGGCAGTAAAAACAGTATCGATAAACTCCCGGTCAGCAGTCGCACTGGCAGCCAATCCGGCAGCCAATCCGGCCAGCGCGCTGCAAGAACCGGCAATATGGAGGGTGATGGGGCACTCACTTCGCCCAGCGAAACGGCGGAAATTGAATTTTGGCGCTCCATCAAAGACGGCTCGGACGTGGAAGAATTTGCCTTGTACTTAACCCGCTTTCCGGGCGGCACCTATGCTGCGCTGGCGCGCAAGCGTATCGAAAAACTCGATAGCAGCCTGACGCCACACGTGCCCATCACGCCACCCGCAACCACGCCGAACCCGGTTTACAACACCGGTTCCCACACAGCGCCCCCGGCCAGAACGACACCGTCAGCGGCCAGCCCACGCGCGCCCGGCGCAATCAAAATCGAACCCTCAATGGAAGGCGATGGCAACCACACGCTCAGAGAAGCCGCCATACCTGCGAGTGCGGCGATACGCCCGACCGGCCCGGCCAATAATTGGATGTTGCCAGCGGCGATTTTGCTGGGGGCATGTTTGATTAGTGCAGGTTTTTGGTTTAGTCGCACGCCTGCCCCTGCGCCAAACGCAGTGACTGGCAGCATCAACACCGCTCCGGTAGCGGCAACGGTAACGGCAACGCTAACATCAGCGTCCACGCCGACAGCAGCATCCGGCACGTCGTCCATGGTCACCCCGGCCAGCAGCGCATCGGCCACTGCCGCCAGCCCAAACGATGATGTGGCCAAAGCGCAGGCAGCGGCGGCAGTGGCGATTGAAAAAGCCAACGCCGAGAAGGCTGCTGCTGAAAAAACCAGCGCCGAATTAGCCGCGCAACGTCTGGCAATGGCCAAGCTTAGCGCTCAACAAGCCAAAGATGCGGCCGTGGCAGAAAAATTAAAGCGCGAAGAAGCCGCCACCAAAATCGCCAAAGATGCCGTTGCCCGCACCAGCGCAACCCGCTGCCTGATCCACACTCCAATTAGCGCCAGCGATACGGGCAAGCCCGAAGCCGAAGTGTGTAGCGCCGCCAAAGCAAAAGCGCAAAGCTGGATTGCCCAATGGACGACGCCTGCCGGTGCCCTCAAGGGTTGGGATAAATTGCAAAACCCTACATTGGGTGATTGTAGTTGTCAGGGCAGCAGTTGCACAGTGAGCGTGGCGCATTTTACGGTGCAAAGCGGTGCGTGTGAATGAATACGCCCCGAAAATCGGACGAAATGAGGGGCACAGATTGGGGCAATATGTTATGATTTTAGCCTTGAATCCATCTGCCAATCAACCATGACTGACGAACACACCGATAACGCCAATGCGCCAACAACTGCCGACGCCGGGTTTGACGATCAGGCAGTTGACACGAATCTGAAGATTACCCATCCATTCGACCCGGCTAAAATCAAGGTTAGCACGGTTCCAGCCCTGATCGATGGCATCATCAAGCGTATCGACCATCAAGAGATCGATCTGGAACCGTCGTTCCAACGCCGTGCGCGGCTGTGGGACATTGGCCGAAAAAGTCGTCTGATTGAATCTTTGCTGCTACGCATTCCGCTCCCACTATTCTATGTGGCTGCTGACAACAAAGACAATTGGAAAGTGGTTGATGGCATTCAACGCCTGACCACAATTCACGATTTTGTCAAAGGGCACTTCAAACTCAGTGGCTTGGAATACATGGTTCAGCTTGATAACTTGACCTATGCCGAATTACCACGCCCAATGCAACGGCGAATTGAAGAAACGCAATTGGTGATTAACCTGATTCAGGATGGTACACCCGAAGATGTGATGATTAATATCTTTAAGCGCATCAATACTGGTGGAATTGAATTGACCCAGCAAGAAATTCGCAACGCCATTTACGCTGGGGAAGTGCGGCAATTTTTACGAACTTTGGCCGCGTTACCTTCTTTTCAGGCAGCAACGGACAATTCAGTAAGCGACGAAAGGATGGGTGCTCAAGAGATGGTATTGCGATTTCTTGCATTTAGAATCACGGCATGGCAAGAATATGTCACCCATAAAACCAGCCTTGATAGTTTCTTGAGTGATGCAATGCATCAGCTCAATGTTATGGCTAACGCCAGGCGACAACAACTACAAGCAGATTTTGATCGTGTTATGGCACTCGCATACAAGCTGTTTGGTGATAATGCTTTCCGTAAACCTCGCGATTCCAGCGGCAAACGCAAACCAATCAATCGCCCACTGTTTGAAGCATGGAGTATTAATCTGGCAAAACTGGACGAAAAAGAACAAACGGCGCTCATTTCAAACAGGCTGCTGCTAAAAAGGCTCTTTGAAGCGCAGATGGAAGACGAACGATTCAGTACTGCAATCACCTTCTCAACGACCAATTTGGACAACATCCGCTACCGCTTTGAAAAAATCGAACAACTCATCGTCAAGGTATTGTAATGATAACTAATTTACGTCTACAAAATTTCAAATGCTTTCGCAGCCTTAACTTGCCCTTGGCGCAATTTACCTTGTTGGCAGGCCTCAATGGCATGGGCAAAAGCAGTGTTATTCAAAGCATCCTGCTGCTGCGCCAATCTTGGCGCGCAGGCGACTTGCAGGCATCACGCCTGCTGCTTAATGGTGAATTGACCGACCTTGGTACAGGGCACGATATTTTGCTCGAAGGCGCGAACGAAGACCAAATCAGCATCGGTTTAACCTTGCGCTTTAAAAACAAAACTGAAAAAAAGACCGATTTCCGCTTTACCTACGATAGTACCGCCAACTTACTGCAAGCCCTGCCCAACACCAATCCCTCCTATCTAGACAGCAATGAATTCATCCGCACCGCCGAGCAAGCCAACCAGCCACCGTTTGGCAATGCCTTCCACTATATTTTTGCCGAGCGCTTCGGCCCCCGCAAAATGCTGCCCTTGTCCGAAGCGCATGCACGGGTTCAAGACCTCGGGTCACACGGGCAATATGTGCTGCACTTCCTGCTGGCGCATGGTAAAAAAATTGAACTGGAAAAGGACGACCCGCGCCTCGCGCCAAATGCTGGCCGCACCTTGCTGGATCAAGTCGATGCATGGTTACAAGAAATCAGCCCCGGTTGCCACTTAAACATTGATCCTGTACCACGTGCCGATTCAGCACTGAGCGGATTTGAATTTGACCGCCCAGGCGATGTGAAAACCCGCGCCTTCCGCGCCACCAATGTTGGCTTCGGTTTGAGCTATGCCCTGCCCGTCATCGTCGCATTGCTGGCCGCACCTGCCGACGCCTTGATTCTGCTGGAAAACCCGGAAGCCCATATGCAT
The DNA here is from genome assembly GCA_046597185.1 of Burkholderiaceae bacterium. Taxonomy (GTDB): domain Bacteria; phylum Pseudomonadota; class Gammaproteobacteria; order Burkholderiales; family Burkholderiaceae_D; genus CAMBDR01. Next base: position 4,785 of record JBKJLF010000468.1, read on the forward strand.
CCGCGCGGCCAAACCCGGATGGGCCAGTTGGCAGCACGCGCCGCTGCCGCTGGCGTTCAGGTTATTCTCGAAACCCACAGCGATCATGTACTGGATGGCGCACGCCTGTGCATCCGAAACAGGCAATTGGCACCCAACAAAGCGGCATTTCATTATTTCGAACGCAAAGGCGCTGAAGCGCTTGTCTCCACACCCAAAATTGATGCGGATGGTCGGCTGGATCAATGGCCAAGTGGTTTTTTTGATCAACATGATGAAAACCTCGCCCATTTACTGGCCCCCAAAAGCAAAGGTTAAACCATGCGCGAGATGATTCCGATTCCAGAATCGTTTACAACCGATGGCTGGTCAACAGAAAAAGTCTGCCTTGCGCTAACTGATCTGAGTGCAGGCATGGCCTTGTTGGTCAAGGATAAATGGGGGCTTGCCAGCTTGCGCTTGCAGCATGGCTTCGACCAAATCAAAATAACGCCCGATCAAAGCTTGCTCGATTACCTGTTGTACATGCAAAAATCCGGTAAGACACGTGACAGCGCACTGTTCTGGCTGCGTTTGGCACAAAAACTGCCATTGCAAAAGGATCTGCCGGAATCGGTTAAAGATCGCTTCTTGCGCTCAGAACCCGCAGCCCCCGTCAAAAGCGATGCGCTGGTGTTATGCGCCCATCTTGCCGGCATTGCCATATCACTCCCAACAGCGCCCATCTGGCTGGCCAATCAATTTACTGTCATGTTCAATGAATTGCTGGAAGATGGCATCGTTGAATCGGATGAGCTGATCGACAATTTGGCTTGTTGTCAGCACGCCAACGACCTCGTTCAGCGTTGGCAAGCGCTGGCGCTGGAACACCTCACACCGGAAAATTTTTGGCAACAACGCACCATAGCCTTCCCGGCCTTGATTTTCGGGCAGGATGTGCAAAACCATCTGACTAGCCAAGGTGGCCACGGGTTTTGGACTATTTTGCAAAAGCTGGCCGACTTGAACGCCAGTGCCGCCGCATGGAAAAATGCGGGCGGCGCGGCCCCCAACTGGAAAACCAAGGTGACCCCTGAGAGCGCGGAACGCATGAAAGATGCCAAATTTGCCGCTTCACGGAAGTTTAAAAATGCACACGGTGTCACTTGCCTCTATGAATGGCACGCCCGCTTTGGGGCCAGCGGGCGCATTCATATTTGCTTTGATGCCACCACCAAAACGGTTGAAGTGGGCTATATCGGCACCCATTTGCCACTTTAATGCAAATGCACAGGCGCAAACGATTCAGCTTGGGCGCGCGGCCAATAATAACTGAATACCGGTGGCATGCGACCAAGTTGGCTTTCATCCAGTAATTCACCGGGGTCGAGAAATGGCATCAGGGTGGAAACCAGTTTCACCAGTGTTGGCCGGCGCAATTGAATCAGGTGTTCATGTCGAGAAATGGCATCAGGGTGGAAACCAGTTTCACCTGGTTGGGCGACACCCGCCGCACCAGGTGGAATGGGCGCAGTTGCGCGGGGTGGGTTAGCCCCGCCGCGCTGATCAAATGGCCCAAAGCGTCCATGGTATTGTGATGAAAGTGGTACACGCGTTCGGCTTTATCCGGCACCACCAGCGCTTGTTGGCGCAATGGGTCTTGCGTGGCTACGCCCGTGGGGCAATGATCGGTATGGCAGCTTTGTGACTGGATGCAACCGAGCGCAAACATGAAGCCGCGTGCCGAATTACACCAATCTGCCCCCATGGCCAAGGTGCGGGCAATATCAAAGGCGGAAATAATTTTGCCGGACGCGCCAATTTTCACCCGCTCGCGCAAACCTGCACCCACCAGGGTATTGTGCGCCAGCATCAAAGCTTCTTGCAGTGGCGCACCAACATGGTCGGCAAACTCAACCGGCGCGGCCCCGGTGCCGCCTTCACCACCATCGACCACAATAAAATCGGGCGTAATGCCGGTTTTTAACATCGCTTTGACGATGGCAAAAAACTCCCACGGATGGCCAATCGCCAATTTAAAGCCAGTCGGCTTGCCACCCGAGAGGGTGCGCAATTGCTCGACAAACTCCAATAAGCCAATGGGCGTGCTAAAAGCCGAATGACAGGCGGGCGAAACACAATCCTGCCCGATCGAGACGCCGCGCGCGCTGGCGATTTCTATCGTCACCTTGGCCCCCGGCAACACCCCGCCATGCCCCGGCTTGGCCCCTTGCGAGAGCTTGACTTCAATCATTTTGACTTGTTCCGAGGCGGCGTTTTCAACAAATTTTTCTGGCGAAAAATGCCCGTCCGGGGTGCGACAACCAAAATAACCTGAGCCAATTTCCCAGACCAAATCCCCACCATTTTCACGATGATAGCGGCTGATACTGCCCTCGCCCGTATCGTGCATGAAGCCGCCTTTTTTGGCCCCGCCATTCAAGGCCAAAATCGCGTTGGCAGAGAGTGCGCCAAAACTCATGGCAGAAATATTAAATACGCTGGCAGAATACGGTTTGGCACGCGGACAAGCCGGGTGATTGCCAATTTCAATTCGAAAATCATGCGATTGGATATGCGATGGCACCATCGAATGGTTAATCCATTCAAACCCAGCCTGATACACATCGACCTGGGTGCCGAACGGGCGTTTATCGATTTGGCCTTTGGCACGCTGATACACCAGACTGCGCTGATTGCGCGAGAAGGGCATCGCCTCGGTATCGGACTCCAAAAAATATTGCCGAATCTCGGGCCGGATGGTTTCAAAGAAAAAACGAAAATGCGCCAGAATCGGATAATTACGCCGCAATGCGCGTTTGGACTGCGCCAGATCGAGACAGCCAATCAAGGTCAAACCACCGGCGACGGCTGTTACCCACCAAAACCGATGATCCATGAATAATATAGGTATCGACAAAATAAATACCAGCGTGGCGAATATCATCGCCAGAAAACGTCCAGGGAACTTCATGGTCTGACCTCGGTCAATTAAGCGCTCAATTGGAAACTTGATGCAGAGCACCAAGTGTACAATAGGTCCATCCGAATATCGGCCCGATTAAAAATAAAGCTGATTCTGTGTCATTCTTGCCGCAAAGGTTTTTATTCATTCCATGTCAGCCATTACCACCCCGAATCCAATGTCGAATCCAACGCCGCGCGCCTTGCCCAATGCCGTCACCGCTTACACGCGGTTTCAGCGCAAGCTGGCCTGGCACGGCATACGCCAATTTGCCGCCAGCTTACGCGGCTCGTCCGAAGTGATTCTCCTGGTCGCCGGGCAGGCATTGTTAGCGACATTGGCCTTGCTGTCCTTCCCGCTTTGGCTGTGTTCGTTGTGGCTGCAACGCGGGCAGCCACCCGTTTATATTTTTGCGCTGTGGCTGGGCTATTCAGCGCTGATGGCCTCGCCTGTCTGGCTGTTGCGTCAGCGCTTACTGCCGCCCGAGGTGGTACTCTGGAGCCGCGCCCTGCCGCTACCGCCCAAGGCATGGCTGCGTGCGCATGCCGCCACGGTGGCATTGTTGGTGCAACCCTTGGCACTCGGCTATATTATTTCCAGTTTCGCCCTGTTGAACCAATCGCCCGAGTTGATACCACTCTGGCCGCTCGGCGTGGCCCTGCAACTGGCTTCCTTGGCACTCACCTTTGGCTTGGGTTTGTGGATCATGCATGCGCGCCGCCGCAAGCTGTGCGCCAGCGCGCAGTTTGACGCAAAGTGGGCCAGCGTCCACCCGGCTGGCACGGCACT
>JBKJLF010000698.1:0-8469 GCA_046597185.1 Burkholderiaceae bacterium
CAAGGCCGGGCCGTGGCGATAACAACTGGTTAGCGGATACGTCGCCAAATTGGGAAAGGTGGTTTGAAAACGATGGCGCAGATATTGGTGATCCGCCCCCTGCCAGGAATAAATCACCTGATCTTTATCGCCCGCACCACAAAAAAACGCGCCACTGGCTTGAATCAGGGCGGTCAACATACGAAAGGTAACCTCGTTCAAATCGTGCAATTCATCCGCTGCAATCACCCGGTATTGCGCCAACCCGGCCAGGGCATCCGGCTGTTCAATCAGCGCTTGCACCAAATCATAAGCGGCATCGCCAAAACCACGAAACTGCTGATCACGCAGGTTTTCGTATTCCAAAAACCATTGAGGAAACCATGTCGCCCGAATCCAATTCAACCAATTCAACCAACCCAGCTAGCGCTGACCAGTACGATACGCCGTGAAAAATTGCATTGGAACGGCATTTCCAATTATTCATGGCGTTTTACTTCCCACTCGCCCACAAGCAAATCGATTGGCGCGTGGAGCCAGAATTTCTCGACAAAGAGTTGCAAGCCATCACCAAAGACGCCTTGTTCGGCACCAAGCATGTGGATAAACTAGTCAAAGTGCAACGCCATAACGGCGCAGACGATTGGATATGCATCCATATCGAAGTGCAAGTTGGACGCGAACCGCAATTTGCCAAACGCATGTTCGTCTACAACTATCGCATTTTCGACCGTTATGACCGATCAGTTGCCAGCATGGCGGTATTGGGCGACGATGATCCGACCTGGATGCCCGAGCAATTTGGCTATGCCGCAATGGGTTGTGAAATGGATTTTCGTTTCCCGATTGCCAAACTAGCTCATTTTGCCGCGCAAGAAGCGGCCTTGGAAGCCCACCCCAACCCCTTTGCACTGCTCACGCTAGCCTACTTGCAGACGCGCGCTACCCGGCGTGACATGCACGCTCGCTATGATGTAAAATGCAAACTAATGCGCTTGCTACTATCGCAAAAAGTGGGATGCCACCGTGATCCGAGAATTTTTTCTGGTAATAGACTGGATGATGGGCTTACCAGAAGACTTGGCAACGAAACTAACGAGCGTTATCACCGAATTTGAAGAGGAGCGGAAAATGGAATATGTTAGTTCAATCGAGCGCATTAAGTTGGCACAAGCGCGGCAAGGGGGATTGCAAGAAGGCGAAGCCGCCATGCTAAGCCGTTTGCTAACCCAACGATTTAACAGCTTACCGGAAGCGGTACAAACGCAGGTAAACAATGCGTCGCGGGAACAGATACAGGCGTGGTTTGATCTCGCCGTGAAGGCGACCACTTTGGATGGGGTGTTTCAAGATTTATCACACTGATTGCAAGCAAACGACGGCCCAAGTCCGAAACGGCTGTTGCAAGGCATCACCTTCATCAATATGTGATAGATAGTATGCCACGGGCACTTCTACCATGCAGATAAACTGCCCCCGTTGGTTCGCCAACCAACTGGTTTTCAACTATACTAGCGCCTAAGCCATTGCCGCAGTTGCGGCAAATGGCACCCCATCTGAAAGCCACTGCCATGACAGTCCTGCTGCATTTAACCGACCTGCATTTTGGTTACGAAGGCGACAAGCCTGCTGCCGCCGCGCAACGCACGCTTTGTTTAACTGCGCTGCTGCGCGAAATCGACACGCTGGCACCGGAATGGCGGCCTGCCTTTATCTGCATCTCGGGCGATTTGGTGTGGCGCGCGCTGGCTGCCGATTACGCGGCGCTTAAGACGTGGCTTGATGCGTTGCTGGCTTGCTGCGGTTTGGGCTACCAGCAGGTGATTGCCTGCGTTGGCAACCATGAAGTGAATCGCGCATTGGCTAAAACCGTGCCCCGCCCGGCTAGCGCGGCGGCAGCCGACCAGGCATTAATCGTACCAATGGCCGCGCATTATCTTGCACCGTTTGCAACATTTACCGATTTCTGCCGCAGCAACGGGATAGCGGCTTTGCAATTGGGCCAAGATGCATCCCATCTGGCCGGACAGGTTATGCTGGGCGGAATGCGCTTTGTGGTACTCAATTCCGCTTGGTGCTCGCAAGACGATAAGGACAAAGACACCCTGTGGCTTGGCCTGCCGCAACTTCAGGTAATGGCGGCGCAAGGCCAGTTGCCGCTGCTGGAACAGGACGCCAGCGCGCCCTTCACCATCGCTCTGATGCACCATCCGTTCGACTGGCTGCATGCCGACGACCACAACGCCAGCCCAGGCCGCCCCAACCCCAAAGACTATTTGGCGCTGCGCTGCCATATTCTGCTGACCGGGCATACCCATGGCGAAGTGCGCGACCCCGACCAAATTACGCGCGGCGCGTGGCATTTTACTGGGGGTGCCAGCTATGCGGGGGCGGATTATGAAAACAGTTTCAGGTTGATTCGGCTTGAAGCGGGGCAGTTGGCTTACCGTTCGTTTAAATTTGATCCGCGTTCGGCCAAACACGCTTGGCGTGCGCACGCGCTGCAAACACTGCCATTAGCGGCGGCAAAAGCTAGTACACCCGCCAAAGCAACACCGCATGGAATGGGGAAATTGGGGCCAAGGGCGCGCAATAGCGACTTGATCGACCGCATCGCCCTAACCGACATCATCGACATCATCGACATCTCCCGCATCGACCAATACGTACCCACGCAATTGATCGGGCGAGAAAGCGAAACCGCGCTGCTGGCGGGCGCTTGGGATTTGGCGCTGCAAAACGCCACGCAGCGCCCACGCATCCTTAGTTTTGTGGCGCTGGGTGGCGCGGGCAAGACATCCTTGGTGGCAAAATGGGCTGCCAGCTTGGCGGCAAACGACTGGCCGGGGTGCGATGCGGTGTTTGCGTGGTCGTTTTACAGCCAAGGCAGTACCGACCAAGTCGCCGCATCGGCAGATTTGTTCATCAATGCGGCTTTGATCCGTTTTGGCGATGCGGCCATAGCAAGCAGCAACAGTAGCGGGCATGACAAAGGCCAGCGGCTGGCCGAACTGGTGGGCCAGCAGCGCACGCTGTTGCTGCTGGACGGGCTGGAACCCTTGCAATACCCGCCAACATCGTCCATGCAGGGCGAACTCAAGGATCAAGCCATGCTGGCGCTGCTAAAAGGCTTGGCAGCGCGCAACGCCGGGCTGTGCGTGCTGACCACGCGCTCCGCTATTGCTGATTTAAATTGCTATAACGGGAGTACGGCTCAAGAACACTACCTCACGCGCCTGTCCGCGCCTGCGGGCGTGGCGCTCCTACGCGCATGCGGCGTGCGCGGCACGCAAGACGAGTTTGATGCCGTGGTGGAACAAATCCAAGGGCACGCGCTGAGTTTACAGTTGCTGGGCAGCTATCTGCGCGATGCGCACGGCGGCGACATCAGGCAGCGCCATTTGGTCACACTTGCGGTGGCGGACGGCAGGCACCATGCTTTTCATGTGATGGATGCGTATGTGCGCTGGTTTGCGGGCGATGGGGTGGCAGGGCGGCGCGCACTGGCGTTGTTGCGCTTAATGGGCTTATTTGACCGTCCGGCGGCGGGCGATTGCGTGGCGGCGCTGCTACAAACGCCGCCTATTCCGGGTTTGACTGATGAATTGTTGGTGGCAAGCGAGGCACAGCGCAATATCACGCAGTCGCGATTGGAAGAGGCTAAACTGCTGACGGTGCAGATAGATGAAGCGGGCGAGTTGGTAGCGCTAACCGCCCACCCGCTGGTGCGAGAATATTTTGCGGCGGAGTTACAAACCAAGCAAGCGCCGGCATGGCAGGCGGCGCACCAGCGCTTGTTTGAACATTTGTGCCAGACCACGGGGGATAAAAAAGCTAAGCCAACGCTGGAGGACTTACAGCCTTTGTACCAAGCGGTGGCACATGGTTGTTTGGCGGGTTTATATGAACGGGCACGGAAAGATGTATATCGCGACCGTATTTTTCGCGGCCATGCCTGTTACAGTACCGATATACTCGGCGCATACAGTTACGATCTCGGCGTATTGGCATGTTTTTTTAAGCACCCTTGGGATATACCTGCGATTGGGCTTCCAGAAACTGAGCAAGCTTGGCTACGGGCACAAGCTGGCTATTGCCTACGTGCGATGGGACAACTACCCAATGCGCATAAGCTGATGCTGGCCGCGCTGGCGATGTTTGTCAAACTCCAAGAAAGGGAAAAAAGTGCTGTCGCCGCAAATAACGTAAGTGAATTGGAACTTGTTCTTGGTAAATTTGACGAAGCATTCAAGCATATTGATGATGCCGTGGAATATGCCAAGTCAAGCGGCGAGATAGTTCAGCAAATGATCACTCGCGCAAACCGTGCTTATGCCCTGCATCAAGTTCAAAACCAGCCTCAAGCCCAAGCCGAGTGGAATGAGATTATCAATGGTTTGCCCCGTAACGCGCATGATGTGCTACCTTGTTTGCCTTGTTTTCAATATTCTGAACTACAAATGGAAGCAGTCGAACGTGGCGCATGGAAACGCTACTTGCGCCACACCATTTTTCAAACCATACCAGTGCAGCCAGTCTGTGATGCGGTAACTGCACGCGCAGCGCAAGCGTTATCACAAGCAAATGATGTCATGCTCGATATAGGACTCGCCTATCTTACCTTGGGCCGCGCCGCGCTGTACACGGCGCTGCTAGCCGCTGGCCCTTTGCCCCCCTGCCAAGACCACCTGCAACACGCCGTCGATGGGCTGCGCCGCTCTCGCGACAGTGACCACCTCCCCCGCGCCCTACTCACCCGCGCCTGGCTACGCGCCCACAATGGCACGCTAACTGGCCCCGCCAGCGCGCAAGCCGACTTGGACGAAGCCTGGCAAATCGCCGCACGCGGCCCCATGCCGCTCCATATGGCCGACATCCACCTCACCCGCGCCCGCCTGTTCGCCCGCCTAGCGAGCGCAGCGCACGCCTACCCGCCCACATGGCACTCACCCGCACACGACCTACGCGAAGCGCGCCGCCTAATCGAAAAACACGGCTATTGGCGCAGAAAAGAAGAGTTGGAGGATGCCGAAGCCGCGATTCTCCCGCCCCACCGCACCACCTAATGAGCCAAAACCACACTGCCGCCAACGCCGCACCGCCCTTTATGCCGACATGAGCGACCTAGACGATCAAGCACTACAGGTGGCGCGCAAGAACTTCCAAAGCAAGTTCCCAGACAAAGCCGCTGAAATGGCGACTTGGGATGATCCGACGTTCTTAAACAAAGCCAAGCTCACCATCAAAGGCAAGCTCACGCGCACCGCCCTAATGCTCTTGGGCAAAGACGAAGCAGAACACTTTCTGCTGCCAGCCGACATAAAAATTCGCTGGCTGCTCAAAGACCAGCAAGGCAACGACCGCGATCACGCCCTGTTCGGCATGCCACTGCTACTCGCGGTAGATAAGGCATATGCCAAAATCCGTAACCTCAAATACCGCTACATCGGCGAAGGTACTTTATTCCCCGAAGAAATTGATCAATATGAACCGTATGCCATCCGTGAAGCCCTGAATAATTGCATCGCCCATCAAGATTACAGCTTGGCCGGGCGCATCAATGTGATCGAACGGGAAGACAGCCTGAGCTTTACCAACCTAGGTGACTTCGTACCCGGCGACGTGCAGCGGGTGGTATTAGAAGACGCACCGGAAGAACATTACCGCAACCGCTTTCTATGCAGCGCCATGTTCAATTTGAAAATGGTCGATACCGCTGGTGGTGGAATTCGGAAAATGTTCTTGTTCCAAAGAGCGCGCTTCTTCCCCTTGCCTGATTATGAATTGGTAAATCACCGTGTCAGCCTGACGCTTACCAGCAAGATTTTGAACATGGATTACGCCCGCTTACTCGCCAGCAACGGCGAACTTAACATCATTGAAGTGATGGCACTCGACAAAGTGCAAAAGAAGCAGACACTGAGCGCCGACGAGGAAAAGCTTCTGAAAGCCAAAGCGCTCATTGAGGGCCGCAAACCGAATTTTTTTATCGCCAAACCATTAGCACAGCAAACCGGACAAAAGGCGGCTTACAGCAAGCACAAGGCATTTGACAAACAGTACTATCTTGACTTAATCTGTAAAGCAATCGCAGAACATGGCTCACTCACGCGCAGTGACATCGACGAGTTGCTTTGGAAAAAATTGCCTGATTGGATGGATGAAAAACAGCGAAAAAATAAAGTTGGCAATTTAATCACTGAGTTGCGCAAAAATCACAAGATTGAAAACAGTGGCTCACCTAAGAAGCCTGAATGGATACTCTTAAAATAATCGCCGAAGGCGAATTTAAGTGTAATTTTAAGAGTAAATTTAAGAGTAAATGCCGATTTAGCCGAAAAAATCTCAACTATATCAACAGCTTATGATTTTTGACATTCAACGCGGCTATGCAAAATCGGCCGCTTTTAAGTGCAAAAGCAAACGCCACAACAAGCGGGTAAACCAATAGGAGGCAAACCGTGACGAGCAAACCACCCCAAACTGGCGGCGCGGCTGGCATGCGCGTCCTTAAAAACAACTAAAAAAAACTAGCAAAAAACCACCATCGTTACCATATCGAGCATATCCTCGATATGGTCGGCCAAGTAGCTAATTTTCGTCAATTTGTCTGCTACAATTTCTCGGTTGCGATCCCTTTTCAACCTTGCCCCTAGCCAAATGAGTCGCTCATGAATAATCGTCAAATCAACCAACAACACCGCACCAGCTTTGATAGCATCCGTAGTCTTGATGCAAACGGCCATGAATATTGGTCGGCCCGCGCATTGGCAAAGACACTTGATTATTCGGAATATCGTCATTTTCAACCTGTGATTGATCGAGCGCGAGAGGCGTGTCGCAATAGCGGCCAAGCACCGGAAAACCATTTCGAGGATGTGCTCGAAATGGTTGATATTGGGTCAGGAGCCAAGCGTCAAATATCGGATGTACGGCTATCGCGCTATGCCTGCTACTTGATCGTTCAAAACGGTGACCCAGCCAAATCTGTTATCGCTAATGGTCAAACCTATTTTGCACTCCAAACCCGCCGTCAGGAATTGAGCGACGACGCGGCGTTTGCCCAACTGACCGAAGATGAAAAGCGGCTCGCCATCCGCAATGAACTATCCAACCACAACAAACAATTGGCAGCAGCCGCCAAAGACGCGGGGGTTGAAACCGCACTCGATTATGCTGTCTTTCAAGATCACGGCTATCGCGGCCTGTACGGCGGCATGGCGGCGCGCGATATTCATGTCAATAAAGGTTTAAAGAAAAGTCAAAAAATCCTCGATCACATGGGCAGTACAGAGTTAGCCGCCAACCTATTCCGCGCCACACAAACTGAAGAAAAGCTGCGGCGTGACCAGATACAAGGTAAAAAGCAAGCGAATCTGGCACATAAGGAAGTCGGCCAAAAAGTCAGACAAACCATTAAGGACTTGGGCGGCACCATGCCAGAAGACTTGCCCACACCCGCGACTAGCATTCAGCAGATTGAAAACGCTAAGAAGAAGCTCAGTCAAAAATAATGACACACGCCTTTCGGTTAATGTAGGTGATATTAAGTACATGTGGCATTGGCGGACGCGAACGGCAACTTAAAGAAGCCAAATAAAAACTATCTATACGCAAGTATTTGCATAAACTATTGATAAAAATTTAGACCATATCGAGGATATCCTCGTTATGGTTTCATAGGGGGAATTGGTGAGTAATTTTGTGAAAATCAATCGAATGATCATCCTTTAGAGGTGAGAAAATGAAACCAAAAAGGCGGAAGGCGCAAAAAGCCATCAACGCATTTTGTATTACTACTGAAAGGTTTGGATTGCAAATTACCATCGTTACCATATCGAGCATATCCTCGATATGGTCTGCCAAGTAGCAGTCATCAATTAAATACGGATTCACAAAATGAAACCTTCAGAAGCACTCAACCTCCACCGCGCAGCGATCCGTAGCATTGTCGCTATGCATCGCGCCACCAATGTGCGTGTGTTTGGCTCGGTGGTACATGGCTTGGATACCGAGAGAAGCGATCTTGATTTATTAATTGACCCCACGCCCAACACCACGATAATGGATATTGGTGCGATTCGCCATCAACTTGGCAAATTACTCGGCGTGCCCGTCGATGTGCTCACCCCCTAAAGCCTTGCCGGATCATTTTCGCGCCACCGTAATCGCAGCGGCTGTGTTGATATGGGCGCTGATGGATTTTTTCCTGAAAGCACGCAATTTCAGTCAAAGCCACGCACGTACAGCCGCCAAACCGCGCAAACCCAAAGCTACCAAACCCCTATAGCCCAAGGCCAACCGAATCTGCATGGCTCGCATCAAGGGCCAACTGCGTCAAAGCCGCTGCAAAAAACCGCTTTCCACATCAGTCTGCGCAAGCTCCGGCACCAACAACACCAAATGCGCCCTGGTACGGGTAATCGCCACATAAAACCGATTCTCTTCTTCCAACCGTGGCACGCCCTTGCGCGGAAAACTACCCTGCTC
>JBKJLF010000891.1:0-9928 GCA_046597185.1 Burkholderiaceae bacterium
ATCACCTCCTCGCGTGTTGGTTATGTCTATGTTTTATTTTTGGATGCCAAGCATGAGCATTTATTTTTGATGTTTCCCAATAAGAAAGATAAACAAAACCGAATTGAGGTTGGGAAAACGATGCAATTACCCGGTAGTAAATGGCCGTTGGAAGCATCGGGCCCGGTTGGCATGGATCAATTTGTGGTGATCGTATCGCAAAATGAGCGTGATTTTAGTGGGTTTGGTTTGCAAGCGGGCGGTCTTTTTGATGAAATCAACCTGGCCAAAGCAAAGCCGGCGTATCAATCCTACACGGGCGCTGTGCCATTGTTTGCCGGTAAGGCGGTGTGTAAAAACAATACGGAAAGCACGGGCAGTAGCGAATGCGCCAATAACTATGGCGCGGCGACATTTTCGGTTGAGGAAATCAAGCGCTAAAGAAAATGGCCAGGCTCAGTTGCCGTGCTCAAGGATTGGGTGGCGGAATCTGTGCCTCGACCGAAAGCAGTACCGCATTGGCGATATGGACAATTTTTTGTCGCGAAGAACGGGCTTGGCTGCGCAATTTTTCAAATGCTTGCTTGCGGTCGATTTGCAGCCGTTCCATTAAAATGCCCACCGCCATACTGGTTTCACGACCGCTTTCGAGTGCGGTGGTCAAACTTTTTTCGCTGGTACGTAACAGGCGGATTTCGTTGGCCCGGGCCAAGCCGGATTCAACGCTGGAAATTAATTGCAAGGGCTGCACAGGTTTGAGCAAATAGCCCAAAGCGCCATATTGGCTGGCGGTTTTAATAATTTCCATATCCACCGAGTGCGACAAAAACATAAATGGCACAGCGGTTTCTTCTCGCAGGTTTCTTGCCAATTCCAGACCGCTCATAATCGGCATTGAAACATCGAGTAATGCCAAATCCGGCTCGGCATCGAGTAGCGTCTGCAAAGCGTGTTCGCCAGAATTGGCGGTCAGTACGCGATAGCCTGCCGACATCAGCACTTCGCTGACGAAGGTCAAAAATAGGTCATCGTCATCGACGGTTAAGATGGTGCGAACCTGGCTCAGGGCATTAGTTTTCATCGGCTTGACTTTCGGCAGTGGAGAGTAAAAGGTCGCGGTGGTCAATGAGGGTACAGCGATCAGAGATAACCATCATGCCTGCCGCTTGCGCTTGCGCCGCCGCCACCGGGTGGCGGATGTTGAGTTGCATCCACAGGCAGCCTGCGCCAATGGTGATGGCGTCTTTGGCAATCGGCGGGATGTCTTCGGAGCGGCGGAAACAATCCACAATATCAATTTTTGTGCCGTTCAGGGCTTTGGCCGCATCAAGTAAGTTGGCGTAGCAAGGCTCACCCAAAATGGTTTCATTGGTGTAAATAGGATTGATGGGAATAATACGATAGCCGTGGCTTTGCAAATATTCTGCCACTTCATAACTATCCCGATGTTTTTTGGGGGATAGGCCGACAACAGCAATCGTGCGACTGTGACGTAGTAATTCTGCAATATCAGACATGGTTGGGGTCATGAACTTAAAGCTCCTCGGTAAAATTCAGCTAGGGCTGGGTTTAATTGTACCGCTGGATGAAGTAAATTGTTGATACGAACGCGCATAATTTTTGAAATCGACTAAATTTCGTCAAATTGCCCTACGTTTTTGCTTACATCAGAGAATCGGCCCAGATATTTTTGGCCCAATTGAGCGCATTCCTACCCTCTTCCTGGTTGGCGAGAGTGGATATCTGATTCGAGCCCGCTACCATCAGGCGGAATCGATAACTGATCGTAGCTGAGGGTGATATCGCTCATTTGCCGCGAACCGCCCAATACCAAATTCGACATCGGGCCAGAGATGAAGTTTGCGTTGGGTTCAATCAAGCTGACAAGGCGAACAGCGAGCCCGTGGTTTGTATAAACTGGCGACGCTGCATGTAAAGCCCCTGATCAATTCAGCCACTAAGGCCACAATCGCGTAAAAAACGGATTCGATCCGCTTCGTTCTGAATATTCGTGGCCAGGATGCGATAAAACTCATGCTCATTGCCAGTTAAGCGCGAGCTGCGCTTGCAAACCACTTTGGCGATGGGGCCAATATAGGCGGTAAGTTTTTGCTCGGCCGCATCCAATACCGATTGTGTCAGGGTATTGACCTGGGTGGCCGAACTCGCGCCCACGGAACCCGGCGACGATAATTTGGAGGTTATGCCAGAGCTGGAGCTGGAACTGCGGATTTTTTTCTTCAGACTCAAGACGCTGTCGTTGAAATCAGCGCGTCCTTTTTCTGATGGAATGTGTTGCAACAAGCTATCGCACAGCGCGTCCAGATTGGCTGCCTGGGCCGCCGATTTTTTTAGGAACACGCGCGCCATCGGGCCGATTTGGCTCGAAAGAATGGATTCCAATTCGGGTAAAACTTCTGCCTTCCATGGCTGCTCATCAAGGCTGGTGGCACTGATCAACGAGGTCGGTGGACTCTCTGGCGTGCGTGTTGCCAGTTTAGTTGGCTCAGTCGGACTACTGGTTGAACTGTTGGCTGGCTTGGGCGGGCTTTGATCCAATTTGGTCGCCAGCGGATTGGCAACCAAGAGCGTGCGTTCTTCCAGCGCATTGCCCGTATAACCAATCCCGCTGCGGTAGACTGCGAGCAAGGCGTCCAAAAATTCCTGCCCGTTCTGGAAACGATCCTGGGGCGCACGTTCCAAGGCTTTGCGGATCAAGGCATCGTAAATTTTGCCCAGAGCGGGGTTTTTCTGCGAGGGGCAGGGCGCATCGTCATTCATGATTTTATGCATGATCTCATAGGGCGCGCCAGAAAACGGGCGCAGCCCGGTGAGCATTTGATACAGCAATACGCCGCAGGAAAAAATATCGGAACGTCCGTCGGCGACTTCGCCGCGAAATTGCTCGGGCGACATATAGCAGGGTGTCCCGACCATGGAACCGACCTGGGTGAGCGTCGAGGCATCAATCCGGGCGATGCCGAAATCGGTAATCTTGAGCTGGCCCTGGGCGTCGATTAATAAATTATCCGGTTTGATGTCGCGATGCACGACGCCGCGCGAATGGGCATAATGCAGCGCCCGCAACAACTGGCTACTCCAGGAAATGACCGATTCCACTGGACTGGGCACATTGTGTTGCAGTAATTGTGTCAGCGGCGTATTGTGAATAAATTCCATGGCGATATAGGCGGTATCGTCCGATTCGCCATATTCATACACCGCCACAATATTGGGGTGGCTGAGCCGCCCCGCCGCCTGGGCCTCGTTCTTGAAGCGGGCAAGCAAACCCATGTCCGGGCTGGCCTGGAGTAAATCCTTGCGTATCGTTTTGATCGCCACCGTGCGTTGAATATGCGGATCAAAACCCATATACACCACCCCCATTGCGCCTTTGCCGAGGGTGGCATCAATCCGATACTTGCCCAACTGTTGCAGCATAATCAGCCTTCTTCCAGCATCTTGAGGGCGCTGGCCAAGCTGGTGCGCATGCGACCAAATGCCATGGCCAGAGCCGATACCTCATCGCTGCCCGAAGTATTGATTTCGTCGGCATCAAATTTGCCCATGCTGACTTGATCGGCAATTTTGGACAAGGTGGAAATGCGCCGTGTGACAAAGAAATACACCATCACGTTCAAGGCAACAAATAAAAATGCAAACACGCCTAATAGCGAAAGCATAAAAGTTTTGAAAATGGAATTGGCGCGTTCGAGCGGGACGGCCATGGGCACCGAAACAATTTGCGCACCGACTACTTCGTTGAGTTTCCAGCCAAAACCGTTATTTTTGCCATACACATCAATCATGGTTTTGGGCGCAACATCTGGCAAGCTATGGCAAGCCAGGCAAGCCGGGTTTGTAATTTGCAAGGGGCGGGCCAGATACAGGGTGCGTACCGTGCCGGCATCGCGTTCACCAATCAATTCGGTGGGTTTGGCTTGGCCGCGCAATTTATTCACCAGTTCGGTTTCCCATTCGTTGGCGCGGTCACGCAAATTGGTGGGGTTGAGTACCGCTTCTTTATAACTGAACGAAGGGTGGGACTTTAACAATGTGGTCATATGCTCAGTGGCCGAAAACGAAGGAACCGATTCGGGTAGAAATTCATATTTCATCTGGGTTTTGAGCAGGGGCACCACGTGGGCTGAGGTGTAAGCCCGGGTAGCCAGTGCCGATTCCAGCAACAAGCGTGCGTTTTGCAAGGTTTCTTCGCGTGCGCTTTGTTTGAGTAAATAATCTGCCACTGCACCTGCAGCAACAAAGCCAATGAGGAAGATGGTAATGAATACCAGGTTAAATTTGGCTGCAAGTGAAAATTTCATAGAACACCAATCTGGACAGGTAGGGTTATCTTATATTTTAAATTCTAAATTTTATATTTTATATTTTAATACAAGGCACCGGCTGATACGGCACCCGATTTTTTTACGGGCGGATGCAGAATCGGTTTCCATTCGGCACTTTCGCCTAGTTCGGCATCGAGTGATTTACGAAATTGCGGGTCTTTCAGTTGTGGTTTGAAGCGTTTTACCCAGTCTTTTTTATACGGCAAGTTGGTATTGAGCCACGGTGACAAGTCTGCATATTGTACCTCGACTTGCACTTGCGGCGCGACCACTTTAAAGCCCGGTTTGTAATTCAGGCCCAATGGGTCGCGGAACGGCTTGGGCATACCGCTGACGAACTCTTTACTGGGGCGCGGCAAATCTTTCAGGCGTTGGCCAAACAAGCGTTGCGCGGTTTGTTCCTGGGTGATCTTCATATCATCACCATTGGGCGCGCCATGCTCCAAAGCATTTACGGTAATACTGCCTTCTTCGGAAAATATTTCTGATTTTTCAACTTCTGCGCGTAACACGACCGAATTGTTTTTTAAATCGGCGCGCAAAAAAGTGCTTGAGAGCGAGACATCTTCACCCTTGGTGGTGAGTTTGACCCAACCTTCCAATACACATAGTTGAAATGGGTGGGCTTTGGCGATATACAATTTGGATTTGGGGGCGATTGCGGCGACCAGATTGGGCGGCAGTTCAATTTGCATGGTGGACGCACCGGATTCAAGAATGTCGCCTTTTTCCAACTGAACCCCAGCACCAGCCGAATGTAAGGTGACACCACGAATCAAGCGCACAGGCTTGTCTGCGGCGGTAATAATGGGGTCTGCACTGAAGCAACGCATCGGTAGCGCGAGAAGCACTAACAAAATTGCATGGTTTGATATTTTCATTGGGAAATTATTCAGGCAAAAATGGCCTTTTATTGTACAGCAATCTTATCAGCTTCGAATATTATTTAGGTGGCTTTTCTTTTGAGTAATGTTTGAAGTCATTGAGCCAAGTTTGGCATGCTTGCTGCAGTTGGTCTGCTTGGTCGGGTTGGCCTGCTTGCTCTGATGGTGTCGGTGCGGGTGGGCCAAAGCGGTATTGGTAGTGCAATTCGATGATCTGGGCCAAGGCGGCACTGGCAGATTGGCCCAGATGCGGGGTGATTCTGGCTAACCAATAGTGGAGGGCTTCGCCAGTCTGGCGTGGGTAGCCTTGTTGTTTGAGATAGTGTTCGATTTGGTAAAACCCCGAATCCGTTTGCATGCCAAGCTGTTGCGATTTGTTAACCTTCCCCTTTTTATGCTGCCAAGGCTTGCGCCAGTCTGGAATCAATGTTTGCAAACGCAGCCACAACAAGAGCGATAAGATCGCCAGGGCAACATGCCAGGTTTGAATTTGCCCGTTGCGAATCTGGTAGATGATCCAACTGCTGCCATCGCTCATCGCGCTCCACCAAGCGTCATGGCCAGCATCTTGCTGGCCCCAACTGGCTGGCGTGGTATCAAAATCTTGCCAGGCACCGTCAACAAAGGCCAAGGCCCAGGCGTGGCTATGCCGTTGTCTGACCACATAACCACCGCCAAAGCGTTCCGGTTCTTGTACCGAGTAGCCTACCGCATAGCGTGCGGGTATGCCGGCCGCGCGTAGCAACAAGACGCTGGCGCTGGCAAAGTGTTCGCAATGGCCCTGGTGAGTTTGGCTCAAAAAGTCAGCGATGGCGGACAGCCCCATGGTATTGCCTTGCCGAAAAGTGCTGTAGCGGAAGTTTCTGGCAAAATAGCTGCGAATAATGGGCAACGCCTTTGCAGCGGATAGGCCGGGTAAATGTAATTGCTTGGCCAGATTTTGCAATAACACCCGTTCGCCGGGAGGGAGGGCCAGATCTTGTGCATCGGGTGGGTTGGAATCCTTGGCCTGGGTTTGATATTGCACCACATAATGATAGTGGCCGCGCGCCATATTGGCTTGGAGTGTGCCAAACGGGTTGCGCGTGAGCGTTTGAAATTGCTCACTTTCCAGCGTCGTGCTGCCTGGTGGCAAAGCAACGACGGGGTTGATCTGGCTGGCGCTGGTATCGATGGCCAGACGTTGGTCCGGCTGATCCGGCTGATCCGGCTGGTCCGGCTGGATTTGCCGGTCTTGTCGGGCTTGTCGGTCTTGTCGGTCCTGTGTTAAGCGCCAGAGGCGGCGGTTTTGTGTGCTGGTTTGACTCGGTATCCAGGTAAAACGATGGGTGCCACTGAGCATCCAGGTCGAGGCCCAATACATATTGTAGCTTGCGGTTCTAAGTAATAGTGGTTCAAATAAAACCTGGTCGGTTTTGACTCGCATGGCGATGCCACTGCCCAATTTAAGTTGCCCAATATGCCCCAAATTGGTTTCGGTGCGTAACGGGTCTTCTTCGCTATCAATGGTGATCCAATTCATGGCGGCTTGTTCGATGGTGCCGTGTAAGCGATACAAGCCGAAATTCACCGCTGCGCCGCAGACAATGGCAATGCCCAATAAAACTAGCCACATCAGCAGTGGCCGCCCGGTTGGGCGCACACCCCACAAGGCCCAGGCCGCGATCAATGATAAGCCGATATAAAACCCTGGGCCCTTGTTGTTGGCAACGCCGCTGGCCAAAATCCACAAGGCCAGGTAAGGGTAAGCCAAATTATATTTTGCGCCATGCTCGGGGTCGGCTTTGCTACGTTTTCGCATCACTGACGAAATAATGGCCAACGGTACTTCGGCCATGCCGCTGATGCCAATCACAAACATCAAGGGTAGCAACATCAGTGGTGTCCATTTAATTACCGCCAATACGCCGGGTGCTGGCTCCAGGGTAAACGCAAAATAAGCGGCGACCGAGACAAACAACAGGGTACAGGCATTGGAGAGGCGACATAAAAAATCAAAACCGACATGGCGCTGCCATTGTCCGTTGCCAACTAATTCCATGCCCAGCGCCAGAGCGCCAGCGAGCCATAGAAATTGCCATTGCCAGCCCCAAAACAAGACGGCGGCGGCAAACATAAGGCGCGGCAGCTTCATGCTTGCACCAGACTTTGTTCAATGCGGCCCGGTTGTAAAACCTGTAGCCAGGCCGGGCAAGCGGGTGGTGTTTGCTCTGCGACCAACCATACTAACAAGGGGAGGCCGAGCATTTGCAATTGTTGAATCAGATTCTGCCGCGCCGCATCCCAACTGAGCAGGATGCAAATACAACTGCACAATTCGTCGCGCCGACAGGCCACATTCGCCAGCAAGGCCGACAAGTCATGGTCAGGGCTGGGGCGCACATTGGCCAGCACCCGCATCAAGGCTTCGGCCTGCAATTGGCCCGGCCCCATGGTAAAGCAATGGCAGGTATCGCCCACGAATAATAGATCGAGCAAGACTTCGGCGTGTTCCACATCGCCCACCAGGGAAGCGGCCAGCGCCACCGCTTCTTCAAACGCTTCGCTAGCGGCCACGCCGCTGGTGTCGAGCAAGAGTGCGTGCCGTTCAAAATATTCGTTTTGATATTCGCGTACCACGGGTTCGCCAATGTGTGCAAAGCTTTTCCAATGAATGTCGCGCAGTGCGTCGCCGGGGCGGTAAGGGCGCAAGCCGATGATTTCTTCGTGGTCGTTGCCTTGGGCGGCGCTGATTTGGTGTTCCGGTTGATTATGCAATTGTCCCGGCAAATTGCGTGCGGGCAAGCGGTAGGTGCGCGGCAATACCAGCACTTGCGCGGGTAAATCGAGAATTTGGTAATGGCGGCACAAGCCAAACGGGTCGCGCTGCGCGACGGCGATGCCATCCAGATTCCACACCCAGCGCGCGTGCGGCAGGCATTGCTGGCTGATTTGTACCTGATTGGCATCGTTTTTGGGCGCTGGCAGGTGGACTTCTTCACTTCGCGCCACGGTATTCATGCGCACCAGCCAGGCCCAGCGATAATAGCCCACATAGCGGTCAAACGCATTGCGTTGCGCTGCGCCCGGCTCGCGCGCCTGGGAAAATTGCATAAAGTCGGGGCGCGGATCGTGCTCCACTTCAAACAAGCTCAGGCCCTTTGGCAGCTTACCTTGTTTTTGGCTGACGATAATCTGATATTGAAACGGTATCCCCACCGTGGCATAGCGTGGCAAAATGCGCTGGATTTGCAGGCGCGCATTGAAGCGGCGGCGGCCGAAGGCGACATACAGCCGTGCGACCAATAATAAACCCAGCACCAGGCCAAAAATTTGATACGCCATCGCTTGCCGGGTATTCACCCCCAGCAAGGCGCTGGCGAGTAAGCCCACCAGCATAAACTTGCCGACAGGGGTATAGCGCCACTGCCAGCGCTGCTTAAACAAAAAGTAAGCGCGGAAGTTTTTGTAGAAGAGCTTTTTAAGCTGGGATGGGCGTGTCATGGAGTAAATGAGCGATCAGGCTTTGGGCACTGGCTCCGCTGTATTTGACCTGGGCGCTGAGCACCAGGCGGTGAGCGATGACGCTGCTGGCCAATTCATGCAAATGTTCGGGTTTGACGAATTCGCTGCCATCAAACAGCGCAAGGGCTTTGGCGGTTTTTACCAGCGCAATACTGGCGCGTGGCCCCGCCCCCAATTGCACGCCCGGCAAGCTGCGCGTGGCGCGAACCAAATTCACCGCATAGCGGGTGAGTTCGGGTTTGATATAAATTTGCTGTACTGCTTGTTTCAAGGCCAGCATGCCGGCCAGATCGGTGCCGGCTTGCAAGGTGCTGAGTGGGTGTTGTTGATGTTGCGCATCGATGATGCTGGCTTCGGTGGCGGCATCGACATAGCCCAGTGAGAGGCGCACGGCGAAGCGATCCATTTGCGCTTCCGGCAGCGGGTAGGTGCCGCGAAATTCAACCGGGTTTTGGGTGGCGACCACAAAAAACAGCGGACCCAGGTTATGCAGTTGGCCGTCGATACTGACCTGGTTTTCGCCCATCGCTTCCAGCATGGCGGACTGGGTGCGGGGGGAGGCGCGGTTAATTTCATCGGCCAATAAAATTTGGGTAAAAATCGGGCCGGGGCGAAAATCAAAGGTTTGGTCTTTTTGGTCGTAGACTGACATACCGAGGATGTCGGTGGGCATCAGGTCGGGCGTAAACTGGATGCGTTTGAAGTCGGCCCCAATGGAGCCGGCCAGCGCTTTGGCCATGGTGGTTTTGCCGGTGCCGGGGAAGTCTTCCAGTAACACATGGCCTCCGGCGCTAAAGGCGGCCAACAATTTGCGCACGGTGTCATCCTGGCCATACATGATGCTGGTGATCGCGTTAAATAACTGGCGATATGTGGTATGGGCGGTGTCGAGATTCATGCGAAGGCGCTGGCGTGGTGGAAGTAAAAGCCATGATACGCCAGCCAGAAAAAAACCGCATCTGTTTGCCGCAAATTACGCCACAGGTGCGGTTTTTTGGTCAAGCCAGCCGTGAAGCCAGCTTGGGGTGGTGCTTACTTGCCAATATGCTTGGCGAAGAATGCTTCCAGCTTTTGGAACAGTTCCAGACGGCGTTGCTTGTCATAGAAGCCATGGCCCTCGTCGGGTTCTTCCAGCCAATCTGGCGTATTGTTGGCCTTGATGAGGGCAGCGCGCATGCGTTTGGCATGTTCGATGGGGACGGTTTCATCTTT
>JBKJLF010000065.1:0-6182 GCA_046597185.1 Burkholderiaceae bacterium
CGCGCCATGATTTCGCATCCGCAAAATGTTTTGCTGGACGAACCCACGCGCGGCCTGGATGTGATGAGCACCCGCGCCATGCGTACTGCTTTGCTGGCGCTCAAAGCGCGCGGTTGCTGTGTGGTGTTTTCCAGCCACGTGATGCAGGAAGTGAGCGCGCTGTGTGACGACGTGGTGGTGATGGCGCGCGGCACCGTGGTGGCGTATGGCTCGCCACAGCAATTGTGTGAACAGGCAGGCAAGGCTGATTTGGAAGATGCCTTTGTCAGCCTGATCGGTAGCGATGAAGGGATCGCCGCATGAAAAGCTTACGCTGGATTATTTTCCTCAAGGAATTTCGTGATGCCCTGCGGGATCGGCGCTCTTTAATGACTTTGATTTCGATGGTGGTGTTGATGCCCAGTATCGTGGCCATGAGCATGCATTTTGTGATTCAAAAAGTGAATAAAGATGAGCATGAAACCATCACCTTGTTGGTGCGCAATGCCGACCAAGCCCCCACGTTAATTGCGCGGTTTAAAGAAGAGGGGATTATTATTGAAGCGAGTCAATTGCAGGAACCCAAACAAATTACCGACAAACTGGAAGATAGAAAGGTGGCTGCTTTATTGGTATTGGATGAACATTACCGGGAAGATTATTTGGCCTTGCGCCCGGCCAAAATGGCTTTATGGAGTCATTCCGGCAAAGATAATTTTGCGCATTTGGATAAAATCAAACGGGTGATACGCAAATATGAGTTTGCCGCCGCAGAGTGGCGCGTGGTGGCGCGCGGTGTTTCCACTGATTTGTTGCGCCCGCTCGACTTGCAGGAATATGATTCAGGTGGGCAAGGCGCACGCACGGGCACCTTGATCGGGGCATTCTTCGGCATGTTATTTTGGTCGGTTTTCAGCATCGGCGTGACCATGGTGATTGATATGACAGCGGGCGAACGAGAACGGCGCACCCTGGAATTATTGATGGCGCAACCGGCTTCGGCCTGGGATGTGGTGCTGGGTAAATGGTTTGCCGCCTCGGCCTTTGCGTTTATTGGTTTGTCTTTGGAATTGGCACTGACGCATTTCTTTTTATTGACCCTGCCTTTGGAAGAAATTGGTATGTCATGGCAAATTGGCGTGCCGGGTTTGCTGTTGTTACTGCTGACGGGCGTGCCGCTGAGCTTGTTTGCATCGAGTTTTATTATGGCTTTGGCAATGAATACCAAAACCTTTAAAGAGGCGCAGTCTACCGTCAGCATTGCCATTATTGTGCCGATGTTGCCAACCGTTGTGATTCCGATGCTGGACCTGGGGCGCAAGAGCTGGATGTTTGCGCTCCCCATGGTTGGGCATGCGGAAATGGTGAAGGGTTTGATCAAAGGCCAAATCGGCACGCCGCTCGAATGGTTGTTATTGATTAGCGTGCCTTTGCTGGTGGCGGGGTTATTGATTGTCTTTTGCGTTCGCCGCTTGCGTAGCGAACGGTTTGTGGTGGGTATTTAGTTTGTACTTGATTTGTATTTGGTTTGAATTTAAGGCTTGCCACCGCCGTCGTTGTTGTCACTGACGCGCCGGGGCACGCCTTCATGGTCGAGCAAGCGCGCAATGCGGCTAAATACTTCGGTGCGATTGAAGGGTTTTTTCAAGAAATCATCGGCCCCAATTTTGCTACCGAAAAATTGTTCAGTCGCTTGTTCGTTGCTGCTGATCATGATAATCGGAATCGCTTGCGTCAAAGGGTCGCGCCGTAGTGCGCGCAAGGCGGCAAAGCCATTCATGCCCGGCAAGACGATATCCAAAAAAATCAAATCCGGCTTGTGTTCGCGTACCAGCGCAATCCCTTTTTCGGCGTCCAGCGCGTCTAACAAGCTTAAGCCGCTATGTTGCAAAATCTTCTTGAAGGCGAAAATCACGGTCGGTGAATCGTCGATAATCAGCACCTTGGTGCCCTCCCGGGCATTTTGCCGTTGCGAGCGGCGGCGCTCAGCCTGTTGTTGCTGCTGTTGTGCGGACGTGCCCGTGTTGGCGTCGCGGTTGCCGCTGTCTTTATTAAAAATCGTGCGAAGTCGATCAAAAATGCTCATGGTGTGTTCCTCTATTTCTTGGCCGCCCACGCAATAACTTGGTGCGCAGACCGTATGAAACTTGATTTTGCCTAGTTTTTTACCCAATTGCGAGACTAATACTACAAAAAAATGCAAATACTCGCTGCGCCATCATTTTTACAACTGATTGCGCTCTACTTCTCCTGTTTTAGCGGTTTATCCTTGTCGATAATTTCGCGACAATCGCCCTTGACGATAGCATTATCATAATTTGTCCAGCCGTAACTATCGACATAGCGCTTATGCATTTTCAACTTCGAATTAAACCAGCTCCATTCCAAACGGTCGTTGGGGTAGCGAATATTGCCCATGTCCAATAGCGAGTGAAAGACGTTTTCGGTGGCAAATTTGGCTTTACGGTGTTGTTTGAGCTGCTTGATTTTTTCGGGGTAAGTCTGCTGATACAAATCGGAATACCAAATTAAGGCAGGTACGTGAAATTCAAATTGGGTGTTGTGGCCATGGAAGGCCAGGTTGCAACTGCCATCGTATAAAGTTTGACCATGATCGGCCACATACATCATCGAAGTCAATTGCTTGGTTTTCTTTAAATTGGCGATGACTTGGGCTAAAAACCAGTCGGTGTAGAGCATGGAATTATCATAGCTGTTATTCAGGGCGGGCTTGATTTTTAAATCGGTGTAGGCGGGTTTGTTGACGCCCAGCAGCGAGGGTTTCCACTTGTCGAAATTTGCCGGGTAGCGATGGCTATAATTCCAATGGTTGCCCAGAGTGTGCAAGACGATTAATTTTTTTGGCGCGGGGTCGTTCAGGGCAGTTTGCAAGGGGTCGAGCAAAATCTGGTCATAATTCGAATCATTGGTAAAACCGCCCAGATTCATAAATTGCAAGATATCAGCTTCTTTGGCAAATACCGATACCGGTGTGTCGAAATGGCCAAATGAAATTTGATTTGACATCCACCAGGTTTTGAAGCCCGCTTCCTTGTAGGCAGTTATAAATGACTTTTCAGTAAAGCCGTCTTTCAGGCTTTGGATGGCAGGTTTGCGCGATAAAATCACGGGCACCGAGAGGCGGGTGGCGGCCACGGACGTGATGACATCGGGCAGGCTGACCAAGTTGCTTTCTTGGCTGAGCAAAGGATTGGTGTTGCGCTCGTAGCCATGCAGGCTCCAGCGATCATAGCGGTTCGATTCGCCAATCACCATGACCACAATTTCCGGGGTTTGGTTGGCTTGTTGCTGGTGCGCGCCGAAGCTAAAATTATTGCTTTTCCGGCTCAGATCGGCCAGGTATTTGCGCTCGTTATAAAAATCAATGCCACGGGCTGTGATGCCAAATGGCCAGGATTGGGCAAATTCTTCGGGATCAATCCCCATATCGGCCCACCACGGCAGTAGCGGTACTTTTACGCCGACTATGCTTTTTTGGCTGACCGAAGCGGATGCCGATTCTTCTTCCTCGTCTTCTTCCTCTTCTTCGTCGCCAAAACCGGAGGCGGTGCTGGCGAGTTTGCTGGCGCTGATGCTGGTACTGGCCTTGCCACTACTGACACTGGTGCCGGTGGAACTTGTGCTGGGGCTGATGCTGGTACTGGTACTGGCACTGGCACTGGCACTGGGGCTGGCACCGGGGTTGGAATTCTTGGCAGCGCTGGCGCTCTTGCTGGCCTTGGCTGATGGCGGTTTGGCTTGCGCGCCGAAATGGTAGCCGTAAGCCCAAACCAAAATCAGCAGGCTGGCAGCCAATAATGCGTACCAACGCGATTTATGGCTCCAATCAAGCGCGTGTTGGCGAAAGGCAATGCGCCAGCTAGCGCCCCACCAAATAAAGACTAGCAACATAATAATCAACATCGCCCAAATCTTCTTGCCTAAAAATTCCAGCGCCTCGCGCGGGCTGGTTTCGGCAATAATGCCAAGGTGGTGGGTTGAAATCCCTTGGCCGTAAAAGACTTGTAGATAAATCTCAGTCGGTAACGCGATAAACGCGGGCAATAGCAGCCAGTGGAACCAGGCCGGACGCTTGCACAGCGCCCATAAAATGATCCAACACAGGCTTTCCAGCAATAATAAGTGATAAGGATGTTCGGGTGGCTTGCCTAAAAAATACGTGGCAAAGGGTACGGCCGAGAGCAGTATATAAGTGAATAATAAAAATAATGGGGCAGGGCGCAATGGCGCGGGCATGGCAGGCATCGGCAGTCTTTAATCAGCAATCTTTAATCGGGCAGAACAACGGGCAGAACAAAACCGGATATTATCGCCGCTTTTCCCCTCGCGTGCCAATTTTTTTCGGGAAACATGGGTCTCCGATGCCAGTAAAGCATGAATGTTGTCAAATAACTGTAGGATTTTAAGCTTTTTTGCCGACTTCGCATTTTGGGGCTTGACCGCAGCTCAATCTTGCTCTACACTCGCGAGTTCTCGAAATTAAGCTCGTCAGGGCTTGGTGCGTTCTTTGGTCTGTTTTTTTCTCGCCTTTTAGCGCCGTCTGTCGTTCCCTGTCATCTTGTTCCGAGTTCGTAATATGGTCCCCGATGTTGTCGGGATAAGTTATTAACGTCGTAATTTTGTTGGATTAAAAACGATGCCAACCATCAATCAATTGATTCGCCAACCCCGCGTCTCTGTACGCGTGAAGAGCAAATCGCCAGCGCTGGAAAACAGCCCGCAAAAACGTGGCGTATGTACTCGCGTTTATACCACGACTCCAAAAAAGCCGAACTCGGCTTTGCGTAAAGTCGCCAAAGTTCGCCTCACCAATGGTTTCGAAGTGATTTCGTACATTGGCGGTGAAGGTCATAATCTGCAAGAGCATAGCGTCGTCTTATTGCGCGGCGGTCGTGTTAAAGATTTACCTGGTGTGCGTTACCACATGGTACGCGGCGCACTCGATACCCAAGGCGTGAAAGATCGTAAGCAAGCACGCTCGAAGTACGGTGCAAAACGTGCAAAAGCCGCCAAGAAGAAGTAATTGTCATTAAAAACGCAGTTTGTTGTTTTTAATATAGCCAAACCGCTAGCTAAACCGAGCTCATGATCAGCTGCAAGGCCGGGAATGAACAGTAGTCGGCCTGTTTGGGCCGAGTAAGTGGGAGCCATGATGGCTGCCCGCGAGTGCGAGGTTCAATAGAAAAACCAAACACTCAACTGAAGAGAGGAATTGATATGCCACGTCGTCGTGAAGTACCCAAGCGCGATATCCTGCCGGACCCAAAGTTCGGTAATGTTGATGTCGCCAAATTTGTTAACGTGTTGATGTTGTCCGGCAAAAAGTCGGTCGCAGAAAACATTATTTATGGTGCCTTTGAGCACATTGCAACCAAGTCCGGCAAAGATCCATTAGAAGTGTTTTCGATCGCTGTGAATAACTGCAAGCCTTTGGTTGAAGTCAAGAGCCGCCGCGTTGGCGGTGCCAACTACCAGGTGCCGGTTGAAGTGCGTCCGGTGCGTCGGATGGCTTTGTCGATGCGTTGGTTGCGTGAAGCTGCCAACAAGCGCAGCGAAAAATCGATGCCGCAACGTCTGGGCGGCGAACTGATGGATGCGGCTGAAAACCGCGGCGGTGCAATGAAAAAGCGGGATGAAGTGCATCGTATGGCAGAAGCGAACAAAGCGTTTTCGCATTTCCGCTTCTAATTTGTTGGGTCGGTTATTGGAACTGGCCCTCGTGTATTTTCGGTGTGAGATCGGGCCTTTGTGACCCGGTCTTGTGCCAATAAAAAAGATTTAGGACTGATTATGGCCCGCAAGACCCCCATTGAGCGCTACCGCAATATCGGTATTTCAGCGCACATCGACGCCGGCAAGACCACAACGACCGAGCGCGTTCTGTTTTACACAGGCGTCAATCACAAGATTGGTGAAGTGCATGATGGCGCCGCAACCATGGACTGGATGGAACAAGAGCAGGAGCGTGGTATTACTATTACTTCCGCTGCGACCACTTGTTTTTGGAAAGGCATGGCGAATAATTTCGAACCGCATCATATCAATATCATTGATACACCGGGCCACGTCGATTTCACGATTGAAGTGGAGCGTTCGATGCGGGTATTGGATGGTGCCTGTATGGTGTACTGCGCGGTAGGTGGTGTGCAGCCGCAATCGGAAACCGTTTGGCGTCAGGCCAA
>JBKJLF010000255.1:0-3990 GCA_046597185.1 Burkholderiaceae bacterium
AAGGCGTTATTCCGCAAATTCTGGCCAAGCCCCAAGCCGGGGTGGAAATTCAACAAAAAGAGCGCAAATTTTTGCCACTCGTCACCGTGGTGCAAACGGGCAATCAAATCCTGTTTCCCAATAACGACAGCGTGTTACATCATATTTATTCCTTTTCTGCAGCCAAAAAAATCGAGCAAAAATTGTATTCTGGCAAGGCTGCGGAACCCATCGTGTTTGATAAAGCCGGTTTGGTGGTATTGGGCTGTAATATTCACGATAAAATGCTGGCCTATGTGTATGTGGTGGACACGCCGTTTTTGGCAAAAACCGATGCCAATGGCATGGCCAAACTCGATGCGGTGCCTGCGGGTAAATATACGGTCAAAGTCGCCCATTACCGTAGTGTGGGCGCGGTTGTGGCTGAACAAGTTTTGCAAGTGAAAGCGGATGCCGAAAGCTTACAGTTTAAACTCAGTCTCAAGCCCGAAGCCAAGTCTGAAACCAAGCCGGAGAATAAGCCGGAGAATAAGCTGGAGAATAAGCTGGACAATCGGCCAGGTTCACTCGATTATGATATTACCCGGTAACACGGTTACGCATGAAGGATTAGCATGCAATTCAAAAGCCTTGAAACGCGCATCGTCACCCTGTTTTTGGTGTTGTTGATTGTGCTGCAGTTGGTTGGCTTTGCGGTCATCAATTATGGCATTGCCAAAAATGCCCGTGCCTCGATTCAAGCTGAATTAACGGTTGGCGCGCGGGAGTTGCTAAAATTAATACAGATTAGATCGCAATCCTTAACCCAGGGTGCAACCTGGTTGGCCTCGGATTATGCGTTTCGCCAAGCCATTTCGGGCGAAGACCCGGCCACTTTGCGTTCGGCTCTCGCCAATCACGGCGACCGAATCCATGCCACCTTTGCACTGTATATTGATGCCGAGCGCAAAATCAAAGCCAGCACCATGAATCAGGATGATCGTCTGGCCCCTTTGGTGTTGCCTTTGTTGGATCAGGCAGAACAAGTTGGTGGCGCAGGCACCATTGGTTTGGTGGGACAAAAGGTGATTCAAATTGTGGTGGTGCCAGTGAAAGCGCCCGTTTTGATTGGCTGGGTGGTGATGGCTTTTCCCATCGATCAGGCGATGGTGGATGAAATGCGCTCCCTGTCCGGTTCTGATTTGGCGGTGTTTAGTTCTGCGGGGAAAGTGCAAGCCAGTACCGTCAATATTGATTCCGTTTTACCTGAATTGCAACGCATGGTCACGCTAGCGAATAGCTCGCAAAATGTTTTTCTGGCCAACGATGAATACCGCGTGTTGCATGTGCCGCTGGATAAAAAAGGGGAATTTCATGCCGTATTGTTGCGCTCGGTAAGCGCCGC
Organism: Burkholderiaceae bacterium; assembly: GCA_046597185.1. Taxonomy (GTDB): domain Bacteria; phylum Pseudomonadota; class Gammaproteobacteria; order Burkholderiales; family Burkholderiaceae_D; genus CAMBDR01. Next base: position 1,364 of record JBKJLF010000255.1, read on the forward strand.
GCTGCAACCCTATAACCGTTTGCAGTGGTTGTTGTTGGGCTTTACGCTGGTGGCTTTGGCGTTTGCGGTGGTGGCCAGTATTGTTACTGCCAAGCGCATTACCCAACCTTTAAAACAATTGGCGCAAGTGGCGCAACGCCTCGGGCAGGGCGATTATTCGGCGCAAATTTCGTTTCAGCGACATGATGAAATCGGGGCTTTGGCCACAGCCTTTGGCACCATGCAAAACGATATCGCCCAGCGCGAATTAAAAATTAGCCGTCTGGCGTATTGGGATACCCTGACCGGTTTGCCAAATCGGGTCGAATTTACCCGTTTGCTGGATGAGGCACAACCCCACAATTCGCAGGCCGGGGTCGTGCAGCGTGGTGCCGTGTTGATGTTGGATTTGGATCGCTTTAAATTCGTCAATGATGTGCTTGGGCATGCGGTGGGTGATGCTTTGCTGCAGCAACTGGCCCTGCGTTTGCAAGCCCAATTGCAGGCGGTGTGGCCGAACTCGGTGTTGGCGCGCTTTGGCGGCGATGAGTTTGCCATCCTGCTGCGGCAAGCCACCCAGGAGCAGGCGCAGCAGGTCGCGCAAAGCGTACTGGGCAGTCTCGAACAGCCGCTCACGGTGGAACAGCAAACCATTGATGTGGGGGCAGGTTTGGGGATTGTGATCTTTCCCGAACAGGGTAATCATTCCGAACGTTTATTAAAATTGGTGGAAGTGGCGATGTATTTTGCCAAATCGCACCATAGCGGCGCGGTGCTCTACGATAGCAAAATCGATACATCGAGTGCGCAAAACCTGTCGCTGCTGACCGAATTGCGCCATGCAGCCGAACATGGCGAATTCCGCCTGTTTGCCCAGCCCAAAGTATCGCTGGCCAGCGGCCTGGTGGTGGGGGTGGAAGCGCTGGTGCGTTGGGTTCACCCCAGCCGGGGCATGGTGTTTCCTGATCATTTTATTCCGTTTGCCGAGCAAACCGGGTTTATCCGGGTACTCACCGACTGGATGTTGCAACAATCGGCTGCCATGTGTCAGCTTTGGCAAGCACAGGGTTTGCAGTTAAAGATTTCGGTCAATCTGTCCACCCGTGATTTGCTGGATCAGGATTTACCGCAAAAATTTGGCGATATTTTGCAGCGCTATGGTTTGGAGGCCAAATCGTTTTGCCTTGAAATTACCGAGAGCGCGATTATGGATGACCCGCAACGCGCGCAGCAAACCCTGCAGCGCTTGCATGAGATGGGGGTGGATTTGTCGATTGATGATTTCGGCACCGGTTATTCATCGCTGGCGTATTTGAAGTGCCTGCCGGTGAATGAATTGAAGATCGATAAATCATTTGTATTGAATATGGCCAAGGATGAAGGCGATACCAAGATCGTGCGTTCAACCATCGATTTAGGCCATATCATGGGCTTGCGGGTGGTGGCGGAAGGGATAGAAAACGTCGAAGTCTGGCATTTGTTGGCGCAGCTTGGCTGTGATCAGGGACAAGGTTATTTTATGAGTCGGCCCATTCCCGCCGATCAAATCCCCGCTTGGGTGGCTGCCTGGAAAAGCCCTGCCGCACTCGAAGGCGGGCAGGGCGTTGTTGCATAGATGTTGCCTGGATGTTGCTCAGGCTTGGTCTGGACAGGTCTGGCGTGGGCTTACTTGGCGTAGGTGACCATATCCGCTCGCACCACCGAAACAATGCCCGTCCAAGCGGTGGTGTAATGGTTGTAGGCTTCGGCGTCATCGCGGAACGTGACCGAATGGTAAGCCCACTTGACACTACCCCCTTCGTTGGCTGCGGTACCCAGGGTTAAGTCATTACATAACCAGTCAGCCGGGTTGCAAAGGGCTTGGCCTGAGTTACCAGCCACACCACCTGTGCTGTGGTAGGCCACCGCTTCATCATCCTGACCTGGCAAAATACCGGAATACAGCGTGCCATTGGCACCCGCATACATATAAAACCAGATATTGCGGGTGGCGCTATGGTCGAAGCTGGCGCGTGCCGTGCCCGTTTTCAAGTCAACCGCCAAGGGTTCGGAAGTCGCCCAGGTGCCATAGTCGGCCAATTCAGAGCCGCCACCCGCGCCGGAGGCTGATCGTACCCACTTGATATTCCAGCCGGTTTGGGTGGTGCCATCGCTATTGGTGCAGGCCCCGCTGGCGGCAGTCGGGTTCTTTTTATAGCGTGCGGTACTGCCATGCCTGGCGAGGGTGTAAGCCATCATCAGGTCGCCCGCGCTGTGGGTGCCGATATAGCACCAGTTGCTGCCGGTGCAAAAGCAATCTAGCGCATCGCGCACGATGTAGTTTTGCGAGGAAATACTGTTATAGCCATTCCAATTGACGGATTTCCGATTCACGCCGGCAGCGACCGTATTATTGTTGGTCCAGTACCTGAAATCATTGTAATTGCCAACCGACGAATTGTTGTTGTTGCGGCCATTAATCCAGAGTGTGTAATTGGTGGCGTGCGCGCTAAAGGTGAGCAATGCCAGCACCATGAGTATGGCGCTACGAAAAAACTTCAAATTCATGATATCTCCCAGAGGTTTTGTAAGTATGTTTGTTTTTTAAAGTGCCATGTTTTACACCAGGCAATTTCGTGCTTTTTATGTTAATGATCAGTTTTTTAACT
>JBKJLF010000280.1:0-3116 GCA_046597185.1 Burkholderiaceae bacterium
TGCCAGAGAGCACGCAAGCGGTGCCATGCGCATCGCTACGCGTAAAACAATTGGGTAGCGCGGCTTTCGAGGGCACCTTTACCTACGGCAAACGCTATCTGGCACGGGACAATGTGGTGGCGCTTGACCCATATCACCTGCCGCTTTCTGCCAAACCGCAAAAATTCACCCAACTCAAAGGGCTGCCCGGTGCCGTGCGTGACGCCAGCCCGGACGCATGGGGCCGCCGCGTGATTCAAGCCAAGCTTGAACGCACTGAAAATGATTTGGATGAAATCGATTATTTACTCAACGGCCCGGATGATGGCGTGGGCAACCTGAGTTTCGGTTTGAATCAAGAGCCACCCGCACCACATCGCCTGTATAACCAAACCCATCAACTCGAAGCGCTGACCGTTGCCGCCGAACAACTGGAACAGGATGGCCGCTTGCCGCATGAATTATTAGAAGGGCTGGAAGCGGGCACCAGCATGGGCGGTGCCCGGCCCAAAGCCTGTATTGAAGATGCGCATAAATTATGGCTGGCCAAGTTCCCGGAAAAAAATGATCGCCACAATATGCAGCGTATTGAATATGCCACACTGGAATTGGCGCGTGCTGCCGGGTTGCGGGTGTGCGAAACACGGTTGGAAAAAGTCGGCACACGAGAAGCCCTGTTGCTGAATCGTTTTGATCGGGAATGGGATAGTGAAAGCGGGCGGTATTTTCGCCATGGCTTCATTTCCGGGCTAACCGTCATCAATGCCGAAGATGGTTACTTTGGGCGCGAACGCTGGTCGTATCTGTTGCTGGCAGATGAATTACGGCGTTGGTCGTCCAAGAATGAAGAAGATCGAAAAGAGCTGTTCCGGCGCATGTTGTTTAACGCCATGGTGACCAATAATGATGATCATCCGCGGAATCATGCGCTACTCCATACCCGTGGTGGTTGGCGGCTCTCACCCGCTTACGACATGGTGCCCGTTGCCATGGTATCGCAAGAGCGGCGTGATTTGGCGCTGACCGTGGGTAGCTTTGGTCGCACCGCAAGCCGCTTTAATTTATTATCACGGTGCGATGTGTTTGGCTTGAGCCGCTTTGATGCAGAACAGGAATTGGCGGGCATGCTGGCGGTGCTGGAAGGCTGGCGTGAGTTTTTTGCCGGCAAGGGGGTGGAGGCTCGCAGCATTGCCATGTTGGAACAGGCGATTTTGCCACCTTCGTTTTATCGCGATGAGCCAGTGCAAAGCGTTTGACTGGCGGCCCGAAAACTGATTATCAAAGATTGTCGCCACACCAGCATGATAGAATTGCGCATCCATTCTTTCTCAAACGCAAGCAAATCACACCGACATGAACCCAAGCAAAGCACCCGCACCAAAGCTCACCCCGCTGGCGGTATCAATCCCGGTAGCAATGGGCTATGTGCCCCTGGGTATTGTATTTGGTTTTCTCATGGTGCAAGCTGGCGCAGTCTGGTGGTTGCCGATTGTCACAAGCATTCTGGTCTTTGCCGGCGCGGCACAGTTTATGGCCATTCCCATGTTGGCGGCGGGTTTTTCGGTCGGGGCGATTGCCTTGGCCACCCTGATCGTGAATTTTCGCCATATTTTCTATGGCATTTCACTGCTGCATAAATTGCCCAGACATTGGCTGATGCGCGCTTATTTGATTTGGGCCTTGACCGACGAAAACTATTCCGTATTGACCACCATGCCCGACACCGCCACCCCGGCGCAAATGGTGACGGTGGCCATGTTCAACCACGGCTGGTGGGTGTTGGGCACCGTCATCGGGGCGATTATCGGCGCGCAGGCCGAAATTCACCTCAAAGGGCTGGACTTCAGTCTGGCCGCCTTATTTGCCGTGCTGGTGGTCGAGCAATGGCGCAGTACCCGCACGATATTGCCGATGCTGATCGCCGCCACCGTGTATGCGCTGGCGGTATGGACTTTCCCCGCCAAGGCCTTACCCGCCGCCATCGCCATTTGTGCCGTCATCGGCCTGTTCTGGAACAAAAAAGGTGAAACCGCATGAACAACAACGGCTATGCAGTCATCGCCATTCTTGCCATGGCACTGGTCACCATGTTTTTACGGGCAATTCCATTTATCGGCAGCAAATATCTGAAAAAGTTTGCCGCAATCAGCCGCCTCGGGCGCTTTTTGCCGCCTGCCATCATGACCATATTATTGCTGCACACCCTGTACGGCAGCAGTGCCGGCCATCGTTGGGGCGGCTGGCTGGAACTGAGTGCGGTGTTGATGGTGATCGTGGCGCAAGTCTGGTGGCGGCAAACCTTGACCAGTATTGTATTGGGCACCTGCTGGTATGTGCTGGCGCGCAATTTTTTGATGTGATCAGGCTTGTCGAGTGATTTTGACATCTTCTTCCGACCACAGCGCATTATGGTATGATCCTGCTCCGCCTTATTGCCATCTTTAATGAAATCATGAAATACCTCGCCGCCTATTCCGAACAAACCCGCGCCAGAGTGCAAAGCCTGATTGATCAGGGCGGTTTGGGCGCGTCGCTGCTGCAGCGTTACCCCAAGGCGCACCAAGTGCGTACCGACAAAGCGCTCTACCAGTATGTGCAAACGCTGAGAAACGAATTTTTGCGCAACGCCGCCAGCGTGGATAAGGTGGCGTTTGACAGCAAAATTCATGTCATCGAGCATGCGCTGGGTTTGCATACCGCCATCTCGCGGGTGCAGGGCGGCAAACTCAAGGCCAAGCATGAAATCCGGGTGGCCAGCATGTTCAAACAGGTTCCGCCCGAATTTTTGCGCATGATTGTGGTGCACGAATTGGCACATCTGAAGGAAAAACAGCATGACAAGGCGTTTTACCAACTGTGCCTGCATATGGAGCCGCAATATCATCAATTTGAATTTGATTTGCGACTGTATTTAACCCAGCTCGATTTGGGTGGCGGCAAACTCTGGCTGGCTGCCGAGTTGTAAATTAGCGCACGCCGTCCCCCACCAGACTGAACGCCGCCCAAACGAAGGCGTCGGCCAGGGTGGTGGGCACGGTGAATTTGTTCTAACCACCCGCACAAGTGCGTGTTGAATTTTTAGTAAGAAGTAAATAGTCGAAAACCAACCGCGTATTTCGACTCAGTTCGCGCATTTT
>JBKJLF010000319.1:0-12986 GCA_046597185.1 Burkholderiaceae bacterium
GCGGCGGCTTTCATGTCTGATTGGCGGCATGCAAGCCGCTTACGCCGTTTTGTAGCGCTCGCCACGGCGCTGATTGCAAGCATCATCGCGCTTGGCGGTGTGCTTGTGGTGCTGAAAAGCGTTACTTTGATGAGCCATCATCTGATTCAAAGCGGCAGCTTGATCGGCATGGTTTTGCTCATGCTGATCCATGGCTTTGGATTTTTACTACTCGCGCGCGAACAGCATGAAGCCCAGTTACACCGTTTGGCCTTGGTCGATCCTTTAACCGAGGCACCCAATCGACGCAGTTTTCTGAGTGCCTTGACGCCATGGCTGGCCTTGGCGCGCCGACCGGGTAATACTACGGCGGTGCTGATGTTGGATTTGGATCATCTGAAACGCATCAATGATAGTTACGGCCATGCGGTTGGCGATCAAGTACTCAAGGCAGTGGTGGAAATTGGTATGTCCCAATTGCGTGACTCGGATATGATAGGGCGCTTGGGCGGTGAAGAGTTTGCGGTGTTGTTGCCACGCACCAGTTTGTCAGACGCCCATCTGGTGGCCGAGCGTATGCGTCTGGCGATTATGGCCCTGCAAATTAAAACCGAGCGCGCCATGTTATCGGTGACAGCAAGCTTTGGCGTGACCCTGATTGAACCCGATGATAGTCTGGTCAGTGTCATTAAACGTGCCGATGAAGCGATGCTTGCTGCAAAAAATGCAGGGCGTAATTGTGTGAGGGAGGCCACTTCGGATAGCGGGTTTGATGGTATCATAGCGCCGCCACAGTAGGAACCACAGAGGAGCCAGGATGTTTGCAGCAGTTGATTTGGGATCAAATAGTTTTCGCTTGCATATTGGGAAATATGATGGCGACGCGATTCGAATTATTAAAAGTGCACGTGATCAAATTCGATTGGCCGCTAATCTTGATGCTGACGGCAACCTGACTGCAGCCGCAATGGAGCGCGCCCTGGAGTCTTTGCGCGGCTTTGCCAAAATTTTAGCCGAATTTCCCTTGGATGCCACTCGTGTGGTCGCGACTGATGTGTTTCGGGTGGCAAAAAACAGCCAAGTCTTTTTGCCGATGGCAGAACAGGCGATTGGTTGTGAAATTGAAATTATTTCAGGGGAAGAAGAAGGGCGTCTGATTTATTTGGGCGTCGCCAATTGCTTGTCCAAACCTGGCGAGCGTCGTTTGGTGATCGATATTGGCGGCGGCTCTACCGAATTGATACTCGGGCGCGGTCAGGAAGTGGAGCGGGCAGAATCATTCAGCATTGGCACTGGCAAGCAAAGCAGTCAGTTTTTTGCCGATGGTAATTTGAATGCCGAGGTGTTTGATGCGGCCTTAATTTCAGCGCGTAGCCGTTTTGAAGACGCCGCGCCACCGTTTAGCCCCAATTTTTGGAAAGTGGCTTACGGTTCATCTGGCACCATTCGTGCTTTATCCGACCTGATAGCAAAAAACCAAATTGGCGACGGCACCCTTTCGCGCACCAATTTGTTATTGTTGCAGCAGCGTTTTGTTGAGGCAGGGCGAGTCGAAGCCATCGCTTTGATGGGGTTGCGCGCTGACCGCGCGCCCAGTTTGGTGGGCGGGATTGGTATTTTGTTGGCGGTGATGCAAGAGCTTGATTTTGAATACGTGACCCCGATTGAGGCAGGTTTGCGTATGGGCGTGATGTGGGATTTGCAATACCGCGCAACCCAGCGTGATCGGCGTGAGCAGTCGGTGCGTGCTTGCATGCGCAAGTTTGAGGTCGATGCAACGCGTGCCAAGCGCGTCGCCGATGAAGCACTGGCTTTGTTTGTTCAACTCAAACCCTTGTCCGATCATTATTCGCGTTTATTGTTGTGGAGTGGCCTGTTGCATGAAACCGGTTTGATGGTATCGCAAACCGACTACCATAAACATAGCGCCTATTTGGTTGAAAACGTCGATTTGCCCGGTTTTACCACGCGTGAACAAAAATTAATGGGTAAGCTGCTGCTGGGGCAAAAAGGTAATTTGCGCAAACTCGGTGATGCCTTGCAAGAATCTGATTTTGCCAAGGCTTTATTGGCATTGCGGATTGCGATTGTGTTTATGCATTGCCGGGTTGAAGTCGATTTTGGTGAATTGCGGGTGCGCTTTAAAACAAAAATTGAATTTGAAATACCACGGCGCTATACCACCCTCCATCCTACCTTGGGTTATTGGTTTGATAAGGAACGCGAATCCTGGGCTGCACTTGGTATCGATTTTGTGCTCAAGCAGAGCTGACGTTGATTGACGTTGATTGAGGTTGATTGAGGTTGATTGATTGCGCGCACTGTTTAGCCATAGACATTCTGCCCAATCGCCAGTACACTAGCAGACTTTTTGCTTGAGTCCAATTTGGACATCCCAATTCATTATGGCCACAGATATCGACACCAACGAAGCCCCGGATGCACCTGTCAGCGTGCCAGTGGCCCAAATTAGCCGCGAAGTGCAGCGCCGCCGCACCTTTGGCATTATTTCGCACCCGGATGCGGGTAAAACCACGCTGACCGAAAAACTGTTGTTGTTTTCCGGTGCGATCCAAATGGCGGGCACGGTGAAGGCGCGCAAGAGCGCACGCCACGCCACGTCCGACTGGATGGAAATCGAAAAGCAACGCGGCATTTCGGTCGCCAGTTCGGTGATGCAGTTTGAATTTCGTGATCATGTCATCAATTTACTCGATACACCCGGCCATCAAGACTTTTCCGAAGATACCTATCGGGTATTAACCGCAGTCGATTCCGCCCTGATGGTGATCGATGCCGCCAAAGGTGTGGAATCACAAACCATTAAATTATTGAATGTGTGCCGGATGCGCAATACGCCCATAGTCACCTTCATCAATAAAATGGATCGCGAAACGCGTGATCCGCTCGAATTGCTGGATGAACTGGAATCCACCCTCAAAATTCAATGCGCCCCCGTGACCTGGCCCATCGGTATGGGTAAAACCTTCCGTGGGGTCTATCATTTATTGCGTGATGAAATCATGTTGTTCACGCCCGGTAATGAAAAAGCCGATCAAAGTTTTGAAGTGGTGTCAGGTATCAATAACCCGCGTTTGGCGGAAATGTTCCCGCACGAAATTGAACAACTCAAAACCGAAGTCGAATTGGTACACGGTGCTTCGCATCCCTTTGATTTGCAAGCCTTTTTATCGGGCGTTCAAACTCCGGTGTTTTTCGGCTCGGCCATTAACAACTTTGGCGTGCGTGAAATTTTGAGTGCCCTGGTTGATTGGGCACCACCACCACGTGAGCGCGACGCCAGCGTGCGCTCGGTTTCCCCCAATGAAGCGCCATTTTCCGGTTTTGTGTTTAAAATCCAGGCCAATATGGACCCCGCACATCGCGACCGTATCGCCTTTTTGCGCGTATGCTCGGGTCATTTCGAGCGAGGCATGAAAATCAAGCATCTGCGCCTGGGGCGTGAAATCAAAGTCTCCAGCGTCGTCACCTTCATGGCGGCCAGCCGCGAGCAGGTGGAAGAAGCTTATGCGGGCGATATTATCGGCTTGCCCAATCACGGCAATATGCAAATTGGCGACAGCTTTTCGGAAGGCGAGATGTTGCAATTTACCGGCATTCCCTATTTTGCGCCCGACTTTTTCCGCTCGGTACGGATTCGTAATCCGCTTAAAATCAAGCAATTGCACAAAGGTTTGCAGCAATTGGGTGAAGAGGGTGCGGTGCAAGTGTTTAAACCGGTGCAAGGCGGCGAATTGGTGTTGGGCGCGGTCGGGATTTTGCAGTTTGAAGTCGTGGCCAGCCGTTTGATGAATGAATATGGCGTCGATGCCGTGTTTGAAGGCACCAGCATCAGCAGTGCACGCTGGGTCAGTTGTGATGACAGGCGTATTTTGGCCGATTTCGAACAGGCTCTGGGCCATAACGTGGCCTACGATGCGGCGGGTAATATGGCTTATCTGGCCACTTCGGGCGTCAATTTACGCCTGACCCAAGAGCGTTGGCCCAAACTGACCTTCCATGAAACCCGTGAACATGCGGTCAAAGTGAGTTAAGTTTTTAAGTTCGGATGGTTTGGGAGGCTTCCTGGTAAGTGCCCGGGGCCAGTGTTTGCATATCGACATTGGCCGCTTCAAGGCAAATAAAGTGGTGATATTCGCTATTGTCCATGTCGTTGAGTGCCGCCGTATCGGCTTCACCCGGATTCCAGATCACCACATCATGAAAGCCTTGCTGCGTCATTTGCAATAATCGTGCGCCTTCTTGTAATTGTAATGGCTGCAAACCCTGTCCTACGCCCAGTTTCACGCCGCGATAGATGCGGTCGATTTTCTCACCGAGATCGGCAAGTGGGCGCTCGTCTTGCCCGACGAGCGCATCACCGCTAAGATGGTTGCTATAGGCCAGCTGTTCCAGCCCCGCAATCTGGCAGGCGGCTAATTGATTCAGTTTCCAATAGGAATGCAAGGCCGTGCTGAAGGGGAATGCGGTGTTGCCGCAATTGTGAATACGCAATTGCATGGTCAAATCGTTTGCTGTCAAATCGACCCGAAATTCCAGCCGAAACGCATGTGGCCATTGGGCTGCGTGAACGGCGCTGATATCGCTTGCTTCCAAGATCATTTGCAGCCAACAACTGGCATCGTTGCTGGCCGCTTGCTGCCCAATGCGCCAATGCGACAGGCGGGCAAAGCCGTGGCGCAAACCCTGGCCGCGTGCCGCAAATTGCGGAAAAATGATGGGTACGCCACCGCGTATGGCTTTGCTGCCATCCCGCGCGGATTGCGCGCTGCAAAATAATTGTTCCACACCATCGGCGCTTTGCCAGGACACCAAATGCGCGCCATACAAGGTGAGGGTGGCTTGCGCGCCATCGGCTTGGCGCAAGCGCACGGCGGGCAGCTCGCCCCAGGTAGTTAATTCGATATGATGCATGCTGGTTTTCGATGTGGATTAAATAGTGCGACTACGCCACGCGGCCTTTCGCCATTGGGGGATTTTTATTGAAATATTTGCGTATCCCTTTTAATACCGCCCGGGCCATTTGATCCTGATAGCCATCATCGGATAACTTGGCTTCTTCTTCCGGATTGGAAATGAACGCCGTTTCAATCAAAATCGAGGGAATATCGGGCGCTTTTAACACCGCAAAGCCCGCATGTTCGACCGAGCCACGGTGCAAACGGTTGATGCCGCCAATTTCATTGAGTACCGCGCTACCCAATTTCAGACTGTCGTTAATTTGCGCAGTGGTGCTTAAATCCAGTAACACGCCCGCCAACTGGGCATCGTGCCCTTTAAGATTCACGCCGCCAATCAGGTCTGCCGCATTTTCTTTGTTGGCCAGCCAACGCGCAGCGGTGGAGCTGGCCCCTTTTTCCGATAAAACAAAGACGGACGAACCACGTGCCGTGCTTTCTACAAAGGCATCGGCATGAATCGACATAAATAAATCGGCTTGCACCGCACGCGCCTTTTGCACGCGCACGTGCAGGGGCACAAAGAAATCGGCATCGCGCGTGAGCATCACCCGCATATTGGGCTGCTCTTCAATTTTGGCTTTCAGGCGTTTGGCAATGGCCAGTACCACGTCTTTTTCACGGCTACCGCCACGTCCCACCGCACCCGGATCTTCGCCACCGTGGCCCGGGTCGAGCGCAATGGTAATTAAACGGTTGACGCCATGTTTGCCTTTGTGCGGCTTGATTTCGCTATCGACATTGGCTTGAGCGCTGCCCGAGAGATTTTCCGGGCTGCTTTCGGCGCTGCTGGTGGCGCTGCTGGTGGCGCTGGCAGCACTGGTAGCGGAGTCTGGCCTGCTGTCGGCTCCAGGTCGGCTGGTATCGGGCGTACTGGCTGCGGCCACTTGCGACCATTGCCCCTTGGCGATCAGGGCGGCAATCGGATCGACCGGGTTGACCGGATAAAGATCGAAAATCAGCCGATGTTTATAATTGCCAACCGGGGCCAAGGTAAACAATTGCGGCTTCACGGCTTCTTTTAAATCGAATACCAGACGTACTACATTCGTACGATTTTGCCCGACCCGCACCTGCTGAATATAGGGGTCATCCGATTGAATCTTTGCGACCAGGCTTTTGAGCGTCGGACTCAGATCGAGCCCTTCGATTTCCACCACCAGCCGATGTGGATCTTTAACCAGAAAATGCGTGGCTTTCAAGTTGCTGTCATTTTCCAGTGTGACACGGGTATAGTCATCGGCAGGCCAAACCCGCACCGCCAAAATTTGTGCGGCTTGAGCTGGTGCCATTACCGCCAGCAACAAAGTGCCGCCCGCTTTGAGGACCGTGCGGCGGTTTACAGATTGGGTGCGAAGTGCAGGCGTGACAGACATAGGGAACCTTGATTAGACAGTGCGGATAATTTTACATGACGGCCCAGCCCGACTACATCCAAAAAGATATCAATATCGGGCGGTGGTAAGACGGGTGCGCCTTTTTCCGGCCATTCTACGACGCAAATATTGTTTTGGGTGAAATATTCGCGAAAACCGGCATCCAAAAACTCTTCTGCGCTGGCCATTCGATATAAATCGAAGTGAATTAACTGGCAATCTCCCTGGCCAAAGTGCAAGGGGTATGACTCGGCCAACGTATAAGTCGGGCTTTTGACCGAACCAACATAACCGGCCGCATGTAGCATGGCGCGGGTGAGTGTTGTTTTGCCCGCACCCAGGTCGCCATGCAGATACAGTACCAGGCCCGGAATCAAGGCCCGTGCCATGGCCGAACCCAAGGCCAGGGTGCCCCATTCATCGTGTAACAGCGTTTCAAAGAGTCGCATGCAATACAATACCTATTCAAAACCAGACAAACCCTGGCATGGCCAAAATTTGCGGTTATTTCATTCGTGTTCTTTCCACCCATTGTAAACCAGATAAACCAGATGCCCGTTGCCGACGAATTAACCCTGGATCGCCAAGCCAGCCTTGCTGAGCTTGCCGAGCTTGCCAAATCCATCAAACAATGGGGGCGTGCGCTCGGGTTTGCTGAGATTCGCATTACCGACATCGATCTGGCCCAGGCCGAAGCGGGCTTACTGGCTTGGTTGGCAGCGGGTTTTCATGGACAGATGGATTATATGGCAAGTCACGGCGTAAAGCGAGCGCGGCCTGCTGAGTTGGTGCCGGGAACGGTTCGGGTGATCACGGCGCGCATGGATTATTTACCACAAACCACCAGGCCGGACTGGCGCGCGCAGGAGTCAGCGCGTTTGGCCCAGCCGCAACAGGCGCAAGTGGCCCTGTATGCGCGTGGCCGCGACTACCACAAAGTGTTGCGCCAGCGCCTGGCCCAATTGGTGGCGCAAATTGAAGCGCACATCGGGCCGATCGGGCATCGTGTATTTACCGATTCTGCCCCCGTGTTGGAAGAAGCTTTGGCCGCCAAAGCAGGTTTGGGTTGGCGTGGTAAGCATACTTTGCTGTTAAATCGCAACGCTGGCTCAATGTTTTTTTTGGGTGAAATTTTTGTCGATATCCCATTGCCAGTCGATGCGCCTGTGCAAAATCATTGTGGTCAATGCCAAGCTTGCATCGATATTTGCCCCACCAAGGCCATTATCGGCCCGCATCAATTGGATGCGCGCCGTTGTATTTCGTATTTGACGATTGAATTTAAGGGCACAATTGCCGCGGAACTGCGCCCTTTAATGGGCAACCGCATCTACGGTTGTGATGATTGTCAATGGATTTGCCCGTGGAATAAGTTTGCCAAATTAGCCAGTGTGCCCGATTTTGCGGTACGCAATGGCTTGGATCAAGCCAGCCTGATTGAATTATTTGCCTGGGATGAGGCGCAATTTCAACAGCGTTTCGAAGGCAGCCCGATTAGGCGCATCGGCCACGAGGCGTGGTTACGCAATATTGCCGTGGCCCTGGGGAATGCTGCGCAGAGTGGTATGCGTGGCGATGCGGCCATCGTTGCGGCCTTGCAAGCGCGCCTGTCCCACCCTTCAGCACTGGTATTGGAACATGTTAGCTGGGCGTTACAGCAGCATTGGAGCTGAAAACTGAGCTGAAAATTGAGCTGAGATTTTGACCGGGATGCGATCAAGTCTGCCATCGAAGCGCTATTCACGGTAAAATGGCGCATTGATTACTTTAGCAATGAGTGGATATGAAAAACTGGATCAGCCGTTTATTTGGCAAGGGCGAAGAAGCAGCGCCGGTTGCTGTGGTGCCATCTACCACGCCTGCCGCGCCTGCCAAGGTGCGCACCCCCGAGGGCGAGCCCAAACCAGTGCCATCGGCCGAAGTCATGCGCACCTTGCGTTTGCATCATGCTTCGGATGTGAATGCCTTGTTTTACCGCTGGTTGATTGGTCAGCATCAGCAAACGCCCTTGCCCTCGTCCGAATTTGAGAAAAAGGTGTTGCAGGCCCTCGAAACGCTGACCAAGTCCGAGTCGGGCGGTGCCAATCTGGTGCCGCGTGTGCCCGCCGTGATTCCCCAGTTATTGAAAAGTCTGCGCGATGAAAGTAGTTCCGCGCTCGATCTGGCGCGCCAGATTTCGCATGATATCGTGCTCGTGGCAGAAGTGATACACGAAGCCAATAGTTCGTTCTACCATCCCGCTAAACCAATCCATAATATCGAAAATGCCGTCATGTTATTGGGCCAAAATGGCTTGCGCCTAGTAATTGCACGGGTTGCTTTTCGCCCCCTCATCAATATGCAATCCGGGCATTTTGCCAAGGTGGTGGCCCCCAAGATTTGGGCGCAATCAGAAAAATGTGCCGATGCCTGTAAAATTTTGTCTGGCCCGATGAAAGCCGATCCGTTTATCGCGTACTTGGCGGGTTTAATCCAAAATGTGGGCATGATCGTGGCTTTTCGCATGATCGATCATGGCTATCAAGGCAAAATGTTGCCCGATTCCGATCACTTTTGCTATTCCTTTTTCCGTTTGACCCGTCTGCTGTCCGCCCGTATCGCGCAAGCCTGGGATTTTCCGCCGCAGGTGATTCAAGGTCTGGAGAAGTTGGCGCTGGGTGAATGGACCGCCCATGCAATGGAAGAAGTGCTATTCATGAGTGATCAAATGGGCAAGCTGCGTATTTTGGTTGATCAACAAGTTTTGCAAGAAGAAGAACATTTCACCATCAATGGCTTGTCGCCCGAAGCCGAGGCGTATTTTCACCAGATGCGTTTCCTGGCGGCAGCCTGATGCGTGGATTTTCCTCAAATTTCCGAATAAATCCCGTGCATTTCCTGGAAAAGAGTCAGAATTCAATGGTGCGGCGCAAGATAGGCGAATAAAAATATGGCATAATGATGAGTTCTTGCGCCGCCTTGGCACGCCTTCGTTTTTTTCTCTCAAAATCCACTACATCACATGGACATGGCTAAAACGCTTTACGACAAACTCTGGGAATCGCATATCGTTCACGAAGATGACGATGGCACTGCGCTACTTTATATTGATCGCCATCTGATTCATGAAGTCACCAGCCCGCAGGCGTTTGATGGTTTGAAATTGGCAGGTCGGCAACCATGGCGGGTTTCTGCCAATTTGGTGGTCGCCGATCATAACGTCCCCACCACCGATCGCGCCCAAGGTATTGTCGATCCGGTTTCGCGCCTGCAAGTCGAAACCCTGGACGCCAATGCCAAAACCTATGGTCTGACTTATTTCAACATGAATGACAAACGCCAAGGTATTGTGCATGTGATTGGGCCAGAACAAGGTGCCACATTGCCCGGCATGACGGTCGTATGTGGTGATTCTCATACCTCCACCCACGGCGCATTCGGCGCATTGGCGCATGGCATCGGCACCTCCGAAGTGGAGCACGTGTTGGCCACGCAAACCTTGTTGGCCAAAAAATCCAAAGCCATGCTGGTACAAATCGATGGCGCATTACCTTTTGGTGTGACCGCCAAAGACGTGGTGCTGGCCGTGATTGGTAAAATTGGTACAGCTGGTGGTACCGGTTATGCGATTGAATTTGCCGGTTCCACGATTCGCAGCATGTCGATGGAAGGGCGCATGACCATTTGCAATATGGCCATTGAAGCTGGTGCCCGCGCCGGCATGATCGGGGTCGATGAAATTACCGTGCAATATGTAAAAGGCCGTCCCTTTGCCCCGGTGGGGCCACATTGGCAGTGCGCCATCGACTATTGGCGCACCCTACACTCCGACCCCGGTGCCCGTTTTGATATGGTGGTCACGCTGGATGCGAGTGAAGTCAAGCCGCAGGTGACCTGGGGTACGTCGCCTGAAATGGTGTTGGCCATCGATCAACGCGTGCCCGACCCGGACCTCGAAAAAGATCCCGTCAAGCGTGATGCCATGGAAAAAGCGCTGGCCTATATGGCGCTTAAACCCAATACTGCGATGGAAGACATTCGCATCGATAAAGTGTTTATCGGCTCCTGTACCAATTCCCGCATTGAAGATTTGCGCGCGGCAGCGGCGGTGGTGCGCGGCAAATATCGCGCCTCCAACGTAAAGCTGGCCATGGTGGTGGCCGGTTCCGGTTTGGTCAAGGAACAAGCCGAGCGTGAAGGCCTGGATCAAATTTTCCGTGACGCCGGTTTTGAATGGCGCGAACCCGGTTGTTCGATGTGCCTGGCCATGAATGCTGATCGGCTGGAACCGGGTGAGCGTTGTGCTTCCACCTCGAACCGTAACTTTGAAGGTCGTCAGGGGCAGGGTGGACGCACCCATCTGGTATCGCCTGCGATGGCGGCAGCGGCGGGTATCGCGGGTCATTTTGTTGATGTGCGTCGCTTGTCTTAAGTGTATTCTCTGTTCAATGTCTGAATGGTAAAGGTGGATTTATGAAGAAAATGATTCTGTTGGTGTTGAGTTTGTCCGTCGTAAGCTTATTGCTGGGTGGTTGCAATACGGTTGCCGGCTTGGGGAAAGATGTCAAAAAAGTCGGCGAAGTGGTCGAAGGCGCAGGCAAAAAGTAAATGATAAATAAGTGAATCACTATGGAAAAATTTAATTTGCACGAAGGTTTGGTGGCACCGCTGGATCGTGCCAATGTGGATACCGACGCCATCATTCCTAAACAATTTTTGAAATCGATTTTACGCACCGGGTTTGGCGTGAATCTGTTTGATGAATGGCGCTATCTGGATCGCGGTGAACCGAGCCAAGATGCATCGCAACGCCCCTTGAACCATGATTTTGTCCTCAATCAGCCACGCTATCAGGGGGCCTCCATACTGTTGACGCGCAAAAATTTTGGCTGCGGTTCCTCGCGTGAGCATGCGCCGTGGGCCTTGGGACAATATGGCTTTCGCGCCATCATCGCGCCCAGCTTTGCCGATATCTTTTTTAATAACTGCTATAAAAATGGTCTATTGCCGATTGTGTTGCCTGAATTGCAAATTGATCAATTAATGGATGCAGTGAAAGCCTTTGTTGGCTTTAAACTGATCATTGATTTGGATCAGCAAATGGTGCGGACTGTGGATGGCGGCAATAGCTATCCATTTGAAATCGATACTTTTCGTAAATACTGTTTGCTCAATGGCCTGGATGATATCGGTTTAAGTTTGCGTCAGGCCGATAAAATTCGTGCCTTTGAAGATCGGCATTTGGCGGCGCAACCATGGTTGGCCAATACCATTTAAAAATACCGAAGGATAGTCATGAAAATTGCAGTCTTGCCGGGTGATGGTATCGGCCCGGAAATCGTCGCAGAAGCACTCAAAGTGTTGCACGCCCTGGGCGAATCATTTGAAATTGAAAGCGCCCTGGTTGGCGGTGCGGCCTATGATGCGCATGGCCACCCCTTGCCGGAAGCAACCTTGGCCCTGGCCAAACAAGCCGATGCGGTGCTGTTTGGCGCGGTGGGAGATTGGAAATACGATACGCTGGAACGGCCACTACGGCCCGAGCAAGCCATTTTGGGTTTGCGCAAACAGCTCGGCCTGTTTGCCAATTTGCGCCCGGCGATTCTCTACCCGGAACTGGCGGGTGCTTCGACCTTGAAGCCGGAAGTGGTGTCGGGCCTGGATATTTTGATCGTGCGCGAATTGACGGGCGATATCTATTTTGGCCAGCCACGCGGCGTGCGTATTTGCCCGGATGGCCCGTTTCAGGGACAGCGCGAAGGTTTTGATACCATGCGCTATGCCGAAGGTGAAATTCGCCGGATTGCGCATGTGGCATTTCAAGCGGCGCAAAAGCGTTCGGGTCGCCTGACCAGTGTTGATAAAGCCAATGTGTTGGAAACCTTTCAATTCTGGAAGGAAATCGTGATCGACGTGCATCGTGAATACCCCGATGTTGCGCTCGACCATATGTATGTCGATAACGCTGCCATGCAATTGGTGCGCGCGCCGAAAAAGTTTGATGTGGTGGTCACGGGCAATATGTTTGGTGACATCTTGTCGGACGCCGCTGCCATGCTGACTGGCTCGATCGGCATGTTGCCCTCTGCTTCGCTTGACGCCAACAACAAAGGTTTATACGAGCCTTCGCATGGCTCGGCTCCGGATATCGCAGGCAAGGGCGTTGCCAACCCGCTGGCGACGATTTTATCGGCCGCCATGATGTTGCGTTTTAGCTTGAACAAACCGGAGCAGGCAGCCCGGATTGAAGCAGCGGTGCAAAAAGTATTGCAGCAAGGCTTGCGCACTGCCGATATCTTTGAAGCCGGGACTGAAAAAGTCTCAACCTCACAAATGGGTGAGGCGGTCTTGCGCGCTTTGCCGACATAAGTTGATGCCCGGTTGCACCGGGTTGGCGCATCATTTGATGCAAATAGTAGTGTCACTTTTTAGGGAGTCATGATGAAATTGGTAGGCTTGGTAGGTTGGCGCGGTATGGTTGGCTCAGTCTTGATGCAACGCATGCAAGACGAAGGCGACTTCGCGCACATTGATGCGATGTTTTTTTCAACCTCGAACGTGGGCGGTAAAGCACCTGCTTTTGCCAACACGGAAACCACATTGCAAGACGCCAAAGACATTACCACCCTGAAAAAATGCGATATTATTATTACCTGCCAGGGCGGTGATTACA
>JBKJLF010000327.1:0-14792 GCA_046597185.1 Burkholderiaceae bacterium
TCACCGCAGATTTTGCAATTGTCCGGCATTGGCCCGGCTGAACTGTTGCAACAACATGGCATCGAGGTGGTGCATGATTTGCCCGGCGTGGGCGAAAACCTGCAAGACCATTTGCAAATGCGCTCGGTCTACCAAATTCAAGGCGCAGCCACACTGAATATGATGACCCAATCATGGTGGGGCAAATTCAAAATTGGCTTACAGTATGCGCTGTTTCAATCCGGCCCGATGTCGATGGCACCGTCGCAACTGGGTGCGTTTACCCGTTCCGACCCCGGCATGGCCACGCCGGATTTGGAATACCATGTGCAGCCGTTATCGCTGGAAAAGTTTGGTGACCCGCTACATGATTTTCCCGCCTTCACCGCCAGCGTGTGCAATTTGCGCCCGACTTCACGCGGACAGGTACGCATTGCGAGCAAGGATTTTTCAGTCCACCCGAATATCACGCCCAATTATTTAAGCACGCAACAAGACCAGCAAGTGGCCGTCAAAGCGCTGCGTTTAACTCGCCAAATTGTGGCCGCACCTGCCATGCAAAAATATGCCCCGCAAGAATTGAAACCCGGTGCGCACTTAAGCAGCGATGCCGAATTGATTCGGGCGGCAGGGGAGATCGGCACCACCATTTTCCACCCGGTAGGCACCTGCAAGATGGGGCACGACGCCATGGCCGTGGTAGATAGCCGATTGCGCGTGCATGGCATGAGCGGCTTACGCGTGATTGATGCGGCCATCATGCCCGCCATTACCTCCGGCAACACCAATGCGCCCACCATGATGATTGCTGAAAAAGGCGCGCAAATGGTATTAGCTGCGTATGAGAAGAAATAGCCGGATAATCCGTTTAGGCAGTTGACCATTGCCCCGTCATTCCCGCGCGATCCTGGCGGGAATCCAGTAGCACCTTCTCGTGGCAAAGCACGACAAATTTTTTTAATGACTTTATCATTTGAATGCTACCTATGAGTGACTATATTTTCCTCGCCATCGCGGCATTTTCCGCCGGATTGGTTGATGCAATGGTGGGGGGTGGAGGGCTGATTCAAATTCCCGCGCTGTTTTCGGTGTATCCGCAAAGTTCTGCCGCAACCCTGTTTGGCACCAATAAATTATCCAGCATCTTTGGCACGGCCACTGCGGCGTTCAATTATTCGCGGCAGGTAAAAATACCCTGGCATGCTGCCTTACCCGCCGCCTTTGCTGCGCTGGCTTTTGCGTTTGTGGGTGCCTTTACCGTCACCCATATTTCACCGGATTTTGTCCGTAAGCTGCTGCCCTTTATTTTGGTTGCGGTTGCCATTTATACGTTCTCGAAAAAGGATTTTGGCCAGATTCATGCACCACGCCATTTTGGCAAAAAACAGTTTTGGATTGCTATTGCCATCGGTTGCTGCATTGGGTTTTATGATGGCTTTTTTGGGCCTGGTACCGGCAGCTTTTTGCTGTTTTTGTTTATCCGCTTTTTTGGCTTTGATTTTTTAAGCGCCACCGCATCGGCCAAGGTGGTGAATTTGACTTGCAATTTGGCTGCATTAGCCTGGTTTGGTTTGAGTGGGCATGTGCTGTGGCAAGTGGGGTTTTTGATGGCGATTTGCCAGATTGCAGGTTCGATGGTGGGCACCCGGCTGGCGGTAAAACATGGCTCGGAATTAATACGCAAACTATTTTTGGTCGTGGTTTGTGCCTTGATATTGAAGACCGCGTGGCAGGCGTTTTTTAAGGGCTGAACCCGGTTAAGATAAACCATACGCACACTGATAAAATTTCAGCACGTTGGCCGTAATATCACCATCCCCGAGCGTCTCTGTCGGGGATCCAGTACAACCTTCTCGTGCGAAGCACGACCAATAGAGGGGACACTTATGCATATGTTCCACGTGAAACAATTCTGATGCCAGATTGCAGGCTCGGTGCTGGGTTCTCGTTTGGCGATGAAACATGGCTCGGAATTGATTCGTAAATTATTTTTGCTGGTAGTGTGTACATTGATTTTGAAGACGGACTGGCAGGCGTTTTTTAAGGGCTGAACCCGGTTACAATAGGCCATCTCAGGCATATTCGGAAAAGCAACCATGAACCCCTCGCTCGGCTGGCTTCATCTCTCTGACATCCATTTGTTAAACGCCCACGGCTGGCGCGATGGCGCGGTGTTACGCTCGCTGAAAGAGGACATCGCCACGCAAAAAATAGCGGGCAGGGTAGTTGATTTTATGGTGGTGACGGGTGATATTGCCTTTGGTGCCAAGGGCGGTGAAAAGCTGGCTGATCAATATGCGATGGCACAGAAGTTTTTTAGCGATGTTTTGGCAAGCTGTGGGTTGGAGCAGAACAGGCTGTTTTTGGTGCCGGGTAATCATGATATTGATCGCAAGCTGGTGCCGGAAATGCTGACCGAATATTTGCGCAACGCCAAGCGCGATCTCAACGCTATCAATCAAATGGTACATGATGGCAAACCCGAATTCACCCAGGCCGTGGCCCGTCTGCAAGCGTATCAGACATTTATTGAACAGCACTACCCGCACCTGTTACCGCTCGACCCGCTGCTGGGCTTTAGCCATGTGTTGGCGATTGGGCCGTGGAAGATAGCCTTGTCCGGCCTGAACTCGGCCTGGACTTGCGTGGACAATGACGACACTGGACAGATGTGGCTGGCCGGGCAACCCCAATTGGAATATCAGCAACAGCGCTTGCGCAGCCTGTTAGCTGGCGACAAGCCGGATTTGCGGCTCGCCTTGATCCATCACCCCCTCGCTTGCCTACACCCAAGCGAAGAAAAAGCCATGCGTGCACCGATGGAAAATTCCTTTGATTTACTGCTGCACGGCCATGCGCATGATGTGTGGGTCAAACCGGGCAGTATCGATACCCACAGCGTTATTTCCGCTGGTGCGACTACCGCCGAAACAGTAGGGGAGTTTGGCTACAACTGAGTGGAAATTGGCAGCGATGGCGGCAAGGTATTTTTGCGCCGCTATGATGAGGCCGGGGCAGGGTGGGCCATGCAAACCGTTTCCGGGCGTGCGCCGGAGGGCGTGTGGGAGCTGCCGCATACGCGCCTGCCTGCGCCCACGCCTGCACCCGCCAGCGCTGCTGCGGCTACGCCCGCGCACGAGGAACCCACGCCAACTGCCCTTGAAGCGCTGCCTGAAGGCTTTGCCGATGCGCGCAGCACCCCGGCGCAATTGGTGCAACTGGTGTTTGGCGGGTTTTCAGTGGCAAAGCGTTACCAGCACAGCAGCAGCCGCGACTGTTATTTCCAGCGTGGTACGGATAATCAATTGGCCCAGGCATTAAGCGAGCAGCGTTGGGTGTTATTGGAAGGCCACCCATTGGCAGGCAAAACACGGGCTGCATTTGAGGCATTGCGCCAATTGTTGGCGACGCAAGCAGATTGTGTGCTGTGGGCCTATCGCCCGGCAGCGGCCAGCGCGCCAGGCTTGGCACCGTTACCAGCCTTTCCTGCGCATGCGCGCTTGCGTGTGGTGTGGTTTGATGATTTTGATCAAATTTTGCATGACATGAAAGCGCTCGGTTATCACGTGGCGCAAATCAACCAATATTTGGCCACCTTGGCTGAAGCGGGTTATGTGCTATTGGCCAGTGCGCGCACCGGGCCGCAAAATTATTCGCTGCAACGGCGCTTTGGTTTGAATGATCATTTATGGGATAAGCTGGAAATCGTCACCATCCCCAGGCGGGGCCGGAAGCGCAGAATTTTGGCGCATGGTACAAGCAACAATTTACCGCAGATTTGCCGGATACATTTGATCATCACCCCGGTTCGCTGTTTCTGGATTTGTACACCATGCAAGAGCGTTGGGACAAAATGGATGGGCTGGCAGAACAAGCCAAGCAAGACGGCCTCAAAGTACAGGCAGCATTTGCGCGGGAATTATTGCAGGCGCTTTACCTGTTTTATATGCTACAGGCGTAGCAAGTGGGGGGTTTGTTTGAGGTTGCCAAGGTAAAAGCACTGCTGGCTTTTCGTGCCCAGTATGCGGCGCAACACAACAATACTGCGTTTACCAATGCATTCAAAAAGCAACAGCCTAATTTGGCTAATGAATGGGAAGCAGTGGTGAAATTTTTGGCACAGGACCGCTTTCACCTTGGCTTTATCGGACTGGTGCAACAGGATGGGCAAGATTGGCTGCAAATTGAAACCGCGTATCTGGATTATATTGTGGGGCCGGCCTCGGATAGATATCTGCTGCAAAATGGTTTGAAAGAACTGGATACCACGCAGCGCAAGCAACTGGGTTTGCAGCTTACGCCCTATAAATTGGCCAGTTTGCTGCCTGCAAAAATTAATAAGCCGAATGATTTGCAACAATTGTTAAAGCGCCTGAAAGCGCTGGATTTGGTGCCGGATTTGATTGGCTGGAACCAAATTATCCACCGCTGCCATGGTTTGCCGATGGCGCAACAGGCTTTGCAGGAATGTAAAAAGCGCGGGGTAATGCCGAATGTTTTCACCTTTTCCTCCCTGCTGGACAAAGCGGCGAATCTGGAGCAAGGCCAGCAGATTTTGCAACTCATGCGCGAGGCACATTTACGCCCTGACAAAATCACCTACACCTCCTTATTCAAACAGACCAAAACTTGGCAAGAGATTGAACAAGTCTGGCAAAGCATGCAGGCTGACGGGGTGCAGTTTAATCGGTTCCACTTTAATGTCGTGCGCAACAAACTGCAACGCGCCATGCACCAACAGGCCGATCAATTGCTGGAAGAATTTTCCGGGCTGGCCCAAAAAAGCTAAGTTCAAACTTATACACAGGCTTGCCCACAAAGCTATGCACATGTTCCACGTGAAACAATCCTGATCCCAGCCAGCACGGTTTCTGCCGATTGTTTCACGTGGAACAATCGGCACCGCCACCAGGAACAATCCCGCACCGGCACTTTGTGCCCATCCTCCTAATTTAATCCTTCACAGCCAACCCAAAAAACCTCTATAATCCAGCCTCTGTACTTTTTCTTAGCCGTGGATTGGAAATGCGATGTTTTACCCAACAGAATTTGATGTAATCGTGGTCGGTGGCGGGCATGCCGGAACCGAAGCTGCCTTGGCTTCAGCCCGCATGGGCCAAAAGACTTTGCTGCTGACCCATAATATTGAAACCTTGGGCCAGATGTCTTGCAACCCATCCATCGGCGGTATCGGCAAAGGGCATCTGGTGCGCGAGGTGGACGCCATGGGTGGTGCCATGGCCATCGCCACCGATGAAGCCGGCATCCAGTTTCGCATCCTCAATTCTTCCAAAGGCCCCGCCGTGCGCGCCACCCGCGCCCAGGCAGACCGCATGCTGTACAAGCAAGCCATCCGCTCCCGGCTGGAGAATCAACCCAACCTTTGGCTATTCCAACAGGCAGTGGATGACCTGATCGTCGAAGGCGACCGCATCGCCGGAGCCGTCACCCAAATTGGCATCCGCTTTAAAGGCCGCGCCGTAGTACTCACCGCAGGCACTTTTTTGGATGGTAAAATCCATGTCGGCCTGAATAATTATTCCGCTGGCCGCGCAGGCGACCCACCCGCCATTTCTTTATCCGCCCGTTTGAAAGAATTCAAACTACCACAAGGCCGTTTAAAAACCGGCACCCCACCACGGATTGACGGCCGCAGTATCGACTTCTCCGTCATGCAAGAACAACCGGGCGACCTTGATCCGATTCCGGTTTTCTCGGTCATGGGCAATGTCGCCATGCACCCAAAACAATTACCTTGCTGGATCACCCACACCAACGAGCGCACCCATGACATCATCCGCGCCGGGCTGGACCGCAGCCCGATGTACACCGGCGTCATCGAGGGGGTAGGGCCGCGCTACTGCCCATCGATTGAAGATAAAATCCACCGCTTCTCGGGCAAGGAATCGCACCAAATCTTTTTGGAACCCGAAGGCCTGTTGACCAATGAATTCTACCCAAATGGCATTTCCACCAGCTTGCCGTTTGATGTGCAACTGGATTTGGTGCGCTCGATGCGCGGCATGGAAAACGCGTACATCTTACGCCCCGGCTACGCCATCGAATATGACTACTTCGACCCGCGCGGTTTAAAAGCGTCGCTGGAAACCAAAGTCATCCAGGGCTTGTTTTTTGCCGGCCAAATCAATGGCACCACCGGCTACGAAGAAGCCGCCGCCCAAGGCATGCTGGCAGGCCTCAACGCCGCGCTACAAACCCAGGGCAAAGACGCTTGGACACCAGGACGCGCGCAAGCTTACCTTGGCGTATTGGTGGATGATTTAATCACCCAAGGCGTGGCCGAACCCTACCGCATGTTCACCAGCCGGGCCGAGTTCCGCCTCAGCCTGCGGGAAGATAACGCCGACCAACGCCTGACCGAAATTGGCCGCAACCTAGGTTGCGTGGGTGATGCGCAATGGGCCGCATTTGAAACCAAACGCGAAGCGGTAGAACGCGAACTGCAACGCCTGCGCTCCACCTGGATCAACCCACGCATGTTGGAAGCCGACGAAGCGACGCGCATCCTGGGCAAACCCATCGAACGCGAATATGCGCTGGCCGACCTGTTGGCGCGCCCCAATATCAGCTACCAAAACCTGATGACCTTAACCGGCAAACAAGGCGAAGCGCTGGCAGGCCCCGGCGTGGAAGCGCTCGACGTGCGCGAACAGCTTGAAATTCAATTGAAGTATGCCGGCTATATTGAACGCCAGGCCAAGGAAGTAGAACGCCATGAGAATTTTGAAAATCTGAAATTGCCCGAGAATTTTAATTTTTCAGAAATTCAGGCGCTCTCGATTGAAGTCCGCCAAAAGCTGGATAAACAACGCCCCGAAACCCTGGGCCAGGCTTCGCGCATTTCCGGCGTGACGCCCGCTGCCATTTCGCTGCTGTTGGTGCATTTAAAAAAGCGCGGCTTGTATGCGGGCAAAAACCAATCCAATCAAAAAAACCCAACGGAGACCAGCGATGTCTGACCCGCTACCCAACTCAGAACAACCCACCACCTTGCTACAGAAAGGTGTGGCACAGTTAGGCTTAAACCTGAGCCTTGAACAATATCATCAATTGATGGATTTTTTAGCTTTGATGAACAAGTGGAATAAGGTCTATAACCTGACCGCCCTGCGTGATCCAACCCAAATGATCACCCACCATTTACTCGACACCCTGGCCGCCGCGCCCGCATTTGCCAACGCGCGCCGGGTGCTGGACGTGGGCGCGGGTGGTGGCGTACCGGGTTTGATTTTGGCCATTGTCTACCCAAAAATCGAATTTCATCTGATCGATATCGTCAACAAAAAAACCGCCTTCCTGACCCAGGCCAAGTTGGAGCTGGGTTTAAAAAATGTGGTGGTTCATACGGGCAGGGTGGAAGCGCTGGGCCGTGCCGAGAAACCCTTGCCGGAACGCTTTGACATCATCACCTCGCGCGCCTTTGCCGAGTTGGCCGATTTTGTCACCTGGTCTTGCCACTTGCTCAGTGTGGATGGCCAATTCATCGCCCTCAAAGGTGTCTTGCCAGAAAACGAAATCGCCAAACTGCCAGCTCCTTGGCGCGTGCGTGCCACCCAGGCCTTACATGTGCCCGAGCTCAACGCCGAACGCCATTTGATCTGGATTGATCGCACCAGCACGCCACTGCCGCGCTGAACACCAATCCAAACCATGAACTGCAATTATTCACCACTTTAATCACTTCAACCATTTCAACCACTTCAATAGAAATCTATGGCTAAAATATTTTGTGTTGCGAATCAAAAAGGCGGCGTCGGTAAGACCACCACCGCCGTGAATCTTGCCGCTGGTTTAGCCAAGTTGGATCAGCGCGTGTTATTGGTAGACCTCGACCCACAAGGCAATGCCACCATGGGCGCGGGCATCGCCAAAGCCAATCTGAAGGCATCGACCTATGAAGTCTTGCTCGGCATGGCCGACATTGCCAGCGCGCGCCAACATGCAGAAAATGGCGGCTTTGATGTCTTACCCGCCAACCGCGAACTGGCTGGCGCGGAAGTCGAAATGGTGGAATTGGACAAGCGCGAAAAGCGTTTAAAACAAGCGCTGGATGCGGTGGATCAGGATTATGAATTTATCCTGATCGATTGCCCACCCGCACTCTCGATGCTGACCCTGAACGGCTTGTGCGCCGCCCATGGCGTGATCATTCCCATGCAGTGCGAATATTATGCGCTGGAAGGCTTATCGGACCTGGTCAACACCATCAAAAAAGTGCATGCTAAATTAAATGCGGAATTAAAAATCATCGGCCTGTTGCGCGTCATGTTTGACCCGCGCATGACCCTCTCGCAACAAGTTTCGGCACAGTTGGAACAACACTTTGGCGACAAGGTGTTTAGCACCATTATTCCGCGCAATGTACGGCTGGCGGAAGCGCCTTCGTATGGCATGCCGGGCGTGTGTTTTGATCCCGCATCCAAAGGCGCGCAAGCGTATATTGCCTTTGGCGCGGAATTGGTTGAACGTATCAAAAAAATGTAATTTGACTTTAGGATGATAATGGTTACCAAGAAATCAAAAGGATTGGGCCGTGGTTTAGACGCCTTATTAGGCGGCTCCAGCGACTTTAGCGACAGCAGCACCAACGCCCCCTCCAGCTTGCTGATAACGCAGCTACAGGCCGGGAAATACCAGCCACGCACCCGCATGGATGAAGAGGCGCTCAATGAACTGGCCGCATCGATCAAGGCGCAAGGCGTGATGCAACCGATTCTGGTGCGCCCGCTGGCTCAACAAGGCCAGCAAGGCCAGCAAGGCCAGCAGGGTGATGTCACCCAATATGAAATCATCGCCGGTGAACGGCGTTTCCGCGCCGCGCAAATTGCGGGCCTGGAAACCATACCAGTGCTGGTGCGCGAAGTGGATGACCAAGCCGCCGCCGCCATGGCCCTGATTGAAAACATCCAGCGCGAAGATTTAAATCCGCTGGAAGAAGCGCAAGGCATACAACGCCTGTTGACCGATTTTGGCTTCACGCACGAACAGGCGGCCAGCGCGGTGGGGCGCTCACGCAGTGCGGTATCGAATTTATTGCGCCTCTTGAATTTGGCCAAACCGGTGCAAACCATGCTCATGGCCAGCGATATCGATATGGGCCACGCCCGGGCGCTGTTGGCGACCGATGCCGCCACCCAAATCAATCTGGCCAATCAGGTGGTGGCCAAACGGCTGTCGGTGCGCGAAACAGAAAAACTGGTCACGCGTACTCTGGCCGAACCGGCCACCACCAAAGCGCGCGAGAAAGAAAAGTCGCACGATATTACCCGCTTGGAAGAAGAAATGTCCGATCTGTTAGCCAGCGCCGTGACCCTGAAAATGGGCAGCAAGGGGCGTGGGCAAATGGTAATTGACTTTGCCGACCTCGATATTCTGGATGGCATCCTCGCGCGCTTGCGCAGCTAACAGCAAAACCACTTTAATTTAGCGAATCGACTACCTATGCACACCATTATTACAAAAACCCTGGTTCTACCGTTGGCCTTTTTGGCCAGCACCAGCTTGGCCGCCACCGAAAGCGAAACCCGCTTGCTCAGTCCCGGTGTAACAAAAATCGACAACAACAGCGCACTCTCAATTACGGTGAAACATCAAACCACGCCATCAATTATTATTCGCGGCGAAAAAGAGCAAATCAGCCACGTCAACCTTAAACAAAGCGGTGATACGTTGCAAGTGTTGCCCACTCCCGATGTCAACTTTAAAGGCAAAATTGAGATTGAAATTAATCTGCCCGAGATTCAAGAACTCACCTTGGGCAGCAGCGGCAGTGGCAACATTGAAGGCTTTCAAGCCAAGGCTTTAAAACTCACGCTCAATGCTTCCGGCTCGGCCAATGTGGATGCGCAGTTTAACCAAACCACGGTGGTGTTGAACGGTTCCGGTAGTTTGAATGGTAACTTGCATACCATTAACAATTTAACCTTGAACATGAGCGGCAGCGGTAGTGCCAATATCCAAGCCAATACGCAAAGCAGTAAAATTGTGCTCACTGGTGCGGGTAGCCTCAATGCGGGCAATTTCAAGGCCAAGGACATCAATTTGGCCATGACTGGCTCAGGTAGTGCCAACCTTAGCGGCGAAGCGACTAGCGCCACCATTGCGGTGGCAGGAGCGGGCAGTTTATATGCGCCCAAATTGCTGGTGAATAATTTGAATTTGAATTTGACTGGCACCGGCGGTGCACAAGCCTATGCCAAAGACAATGCCGATGTTATCGTCAAAGGTGCAGGCTCGGCTACGATTCATGGCAACCCGACTACCCGCAATGCGGTAGCACGGGTTGGACGGATTCATTGGCAGTAAAAAATGCTTCAGTTGTGTGGGATTTTTGCTTAAATCAAGCAATGCAATGAATTAAAGACGTACTTTAAATATAAGCCTGACTTGGGAATTGCCATGTCAGGCTTTTTTATGCCCGTAGTTCACTGCCTTACAGGTTTACTTTAAAGATTAAATTATATTTTTAGTGATAATAGTAAACGCGATGTTTTCTGTGGATAAGCGTTGTTTGCCGATATAAATCAATCACTTGGCGTAAAAATAAAGCCCGTATAAGTGCTGTACTGCAGCGGGATGAAATTGGGGTAAATTTGGCGTTTGTGGAAAAATCCGGCTTGCGCACATTGCTTGCTGTGGATATCCAAAGACTTATCCACATCAGGCGGTGTTTTTAGGTCATTTTAGCTGATTTTACTGCGCGGCAGTCACAAAAGGCAGCCACCCGTAGCGTGCGCCATTCCCCTCCAACGTGGGGAATCACCCCAATACTCTCGTAGCGTGCCAGCATGGCTGACAGGCCCGTAGCAGCTCGTCTGGCCAATCACCCCGGTTCTGCTGGCTTTCATCGATTTAAACGTCTTGTGCGGCTTTACGTGAGTTTATCGATTTTGCTATTGACTTGCCTGAATGCCAGAAAATTGGCTTGGCACTTTTTTTTGCGTTTTTCGCTTTTCGGGGTAAGGTTTACATTAAATGATTTATATATCTTTGATGATGATAGTAAACGCTGCAGATTGTGTGGATAACTGTTAAATACATTGGCAAAACAGTCGCTTGGCGTAATGATAAAGGGCGAATAAGCCAGCTTGAAAGCCGGGAGCAAATTGGAATAAGTTTGGCGCTTGTGGAAAACTGTTCGGTTACGCACAAATCAAGGTGGGGATATCCTAAGACTTATCCACAGAACCGGGCAAAAATCAGCGCAGAAATTGGCCAAATTTTCTGTTTTGGCGCGATATTGATCGCTATAATCTATTTTTTACGCCGATGCAAGTGCCGCAATGGCTTAACGCTTAACGTCAAAGGAAACAATCATGATTCAGGCTTATGCCGCATTTGAAGCAAAAGGAGAACTGAAGCCGTTTGAGTATGAGCCGGGGCCGTTGTTGCCACAGCAGGTTGAATTGGAGGTGTTGTCCTGCGGCGTCTGTCATAGCGACCTGAGTATGATCAACAATGAATGGGGTACAGCCCGTTATCCTTTGGTGGCGGGACATGAAGTGGTGGGGAAAGTAGTGGCCTTGGGGGAGGGCGTTGGCAAGCTGTGTATCGGGCAAACGGTTGGCTTGGGTTGGCATCGCGGCTATTGTAATCAATGCCAGCTTTGTGATTCGGGTGAGCATAATTTGTGCGCCAAAGCCAAGTACACCATTATTGCGCATCATGGTGGCTTTGCCGATAAGGTGCGCGTGGATGTGAGTAGTTTGGTGGCTGTGCCTGATGGGATGGATCTGGATTCTTTGAGCCCCATGTTTTGCGGCGGTATTACCGTCTACAACCCGCTGGTGCAATACAACATTAAACCGACAGACCGGGTAGCGGTGATCGGGATTGGTGGCCTTGGGCATTTGGCCCTGCAATTTTTAAATGCCTGGGGTTGTGAGGTAACGGCTTTTACCAGTAGCGAAGCCAAGCGGGAAGAAGCGTTGCGCTTGGGCGCGCACCATACGCTGGATTCGCGTGACGCCAAGGCTTTGAAAAGCGCGCGTGGTAGCTTTGATTTGATTATGTCCACCGTGAGCGTAAAACTGGATTGGAATTTATACCTTTCCACTTTACGGCCAAAGGGGCGCTTGCACTTTGTGGGTATGGTGATGGGGGCGCTGGATATTGGCGTGTATGCTTTGATGAATCAACAGCTTTCGGTTTCTTCCTCCCCCGTAGGCAGCCCTGCCACCATGGCTGCCATGCTCAATTTTGCGCGCTTGCATAACATCAAGCCGGTGGTTGAAAAATTCAAATTCAGCGATATTAATGCTGCGCTGGCGCGCCTGGAAAGTGGCCAGGCGCATTATCGGATTGTGTTGGAGCATTAAAATGGCTTCCCAGCGCAAAAAACTACCCATCGGCATCGAAACTTTTTCAGAAATCGTTTCCAAGGGCTGTTATTACGTCGATAAAACCCATTTTGCCCATCAATTGCTGGCGCATGGCAAATATTTCTTTTTGTCGCGCCCGCGTCGGTTTGGCAAAAGCTTGTTTTTGGATATGCTCAAGGAACTGTTTGAGGGCAATCAAGCTTTGTTTGCGGGTTTGTTTATTCATGATCAGTGGGATTGGCAGGTAAGTTTTCCGGTGGTGCGGATTAGTTTTGGTGAGGGTTTGCTGGAATCGCGCGCGGCGCTGGATGAAAAAATTCGTGAGATTTTGCAGGAAAACCAGACGCGCTTGGGTGTGGTTTGCACTTACACCAGCATATCCGGCCAATTTGCGCAGTTGCTGCGGCTGGCGCATAAAAAATATGGCCGTGCGGTGGCGGTGCTGATCGACGAATATGACAAGCCGATTTTGGACAACATCACCGATTACGACACCGCCTTGCTGATGCGCGAGGGCTTAAAGAATTTTTATTCGGTGATTAAAAGCGCCGATGCCGACATCCATTTTGCCTTCATGACCGGGGTATCCAAATTCAGTAAGGTGAGTTTGTTTTCGGGCTTGAATAATCTCAATGATATTACGCTGGATGCGCGTTATTCCAGCCTGTGCGGGTATACCGATGCCGATGTCGATAGCGTGTTTGGGTCGGAACTGGCGGGGTTGGATCGGGAAAAAATTCGGCGCTGGTATAACGGGTATAACTGGCTGGGGCAGGCGGTGTATAACCCGTTTGATTTACTGCTGTTGTTTGATAAACGCAAGTTTGATGCGTATTGGTTTGAATCGGCGACGCCCAGTTTTTTGATTAAGCTGCTGACCGAGCGGGAGGCCTGGTTGCCTGCGCTGGATAAAACTGTGGCGGATGCGCAATTGTTGGCGGCGTTTGATGTGGAAGAAATTTCGACCACGGCTTTGATGTTTCAGGCGGGGTACTTGACCATTGAGCGGGAAGAGCAGGCGGGCGATAGCTACTATTACCAATTGCGCTTTCCAAATCAGGAAGTACGGCAGAGTTTATATGGCGGTTTGTTGCGTGCGTGGTCGGGTAATGGGGATACGAGCGCGCAGAAAAAAATGGAATTGTTTCGCTTGCTGACAGAAGGGGATTTGCCTAAGGTGAAAGCGTTGCTGGAAGCGTTTTTTGCCAGCATCCTTTACAACTGGCATGTGAAGAATTCAATTGCCAACTATGAAGGCTATTACGCCAGCGTGTTTTTTGCATATTTTGTGGCGAGCGGCTTGGATGTGCGGGCGGAAGATGTGAGTAGTACCGGACGAGTTGATATGACGGTGAAGTTGGCCAACCGGATTTATTTGTTTGAGTTTAAGGTGAGCGGGTCGGCTGCGCAAGGGCAGGGGGTGGCGTTGCAGCAGCTTAAAGCCAAGGGTTATGCGGATAAATATCGGACGGATGGGTTGCCGATTTGTTTGATTGGGATTGAGTTCTCGCGTGAGGCGCGCAATATACTCACTTATGAGACGGAAGTTTTGTTGCCAAGTGCTTGAGTTCATCGCTGCTTGTAGCGGATTTATTAGGTGGGCCAGTGGTTTTCGGGAAACGGGTAGCTCGGATACTCCTGAATGGCCAACTATTTTTGCCAATATACTCGAAAATGATGGCGTTGTGCAGATTTGGCCATAAATTGTACTAAACAGCCAGCCAGTGGTTTGTTACGCTTGTTTCACACATCGACATAGGTTACAATGACCACTTCACGCAAAAAACGTGAACGGGTTTGAGAGCCTGATAACGAGGACAGCATGCTGCTTTTGCAGTGTACTGTGCGTCCAAGCGTGTTTATGGCGGGCTTGGGCGGGGACACCCCCGGGTGTGCTGGTTCCTACGTTCCAGTCTCTCAACCTCGCCCTGTGCCCGCCACCCTGTTTGAGAGCAGGAGCCGGGTATTCCATTATTCAGCGTAGGAGTACCAAACCATGAACCCAACAACCCACCCCAAGCCCCACCCGCAATACGCCTACAAGCCGCTTCATCACCATCCCC
Source organism: Burkholderiaceae bacterium (assembly GCA_046597185.1). Taxonomy (GTDB): domain Bacteria; phylum Pseudomonadota; class Gammaproteobacteria; order Burkholderiales; family Burkholderiaceae_D; genus CAMBDR01. The sequence continues at coordinate 14,384 of JBKJLF010000327.1, forward strand.
ATTTAGCCTGACGGAGCGCACACTATGGCCACCCATCCAACCACCCCAGCCGAGGGTACTGATGACACACGCCCAGACCAATCCACCAGCCCGGTTTGCCAGTTGGCGCACCTGATCAGCTTTTACACAGGTTACCAATTAAAACCCGCGCAAAAAGATCCGCAAGGCCGCATTTTGCTGATCCAAAAACACGATATCGACAGCGGCATCCTCGCCACCAACATGGAGCGAGCCAACCTGCCACGCCTACCACCAGAACAAAGCTTGCAAACAGGCGACATCCTCCTGCACGCACCCGGCGCACGTAACAAGCGCGTTGCGCTGGTGCTGCTGGACGCGCCCCTGCCCGGCGCGCTATGCGTAACGCCCCTCGTGCGTATCCGCGTGCGCGACCCCGCCACCCTGTTAC
>JBKJLF010000375.1:0-5703 GCA_046597185.1 Burkholderiaceae bacterium
TTTGTGCTTTGGCAGACCCCTGACTTTGCGCTTTGGCCGCATCTTGCTCGGCCCATTTTTGCTTCAAGGCCAAGGCACTGCATTTGCTCTCGGTGCTGGCGCGTTGTTTTGCCTGGCTATTGGCCAACTTGCTGTCAAGTTGCGCCTGTTTTGCCTTGTCGGCCTCCAGTTTTGCCAAACGCTGTTTTTGCTGCGCAGCATTGTTTTTGGCGCGCGCCATTTCGGTGGCGCTCACGGGCGGCGGTTCGGCTAATTCTTTGCTGACGCTGCCCGGTGGGCAAGGTTTATCCTGATAGGCGGTGTGGCCGTCTTTGTCGCATTGGAAAATGGCCCAAGCCGGATGGGGTAAGATCAGGGCGGCGGCCAATAGCGCCGCATTCAATCCGGCATGATGGTATTTAGTTGCAGGTTTCATGTTCATCATCGAAAGTTAAGATTTTACCGGGGTTCATTAAATTATGGGGATCAAACGCATGCTTGATTTGGCGCATCAGTTTTAATTCCAAAGGCGATTTATAACGCCGTAAAGCCGCCAATTTTAACGCACCGATGCCATGTTCCGCCGAAATCGAACCATGATATTGGTGTACGCTATCATGCACCAATTGATTCACCTCGGGCTGGTGCTGTAAAAACGTCTCGGCATCCACACCGATGGGGGCAGCCAGATTGAAATGCAAATTACCATCGCCAATATGGCCAAAACACACCAGACGGCTGCCCGGAAAAGCCTGTTGCAAGCGGGCAGCGGTGTGGCTAATAAAATCGCCCATTGCGGAAATGGGTAAGGAAATATCGTGCTTGATATTTTTACCGTCCTGCACTTGCGCCAGCGGAATATGCTCGCGCATCTGCCACAGCCTGCGCGATTGCGCCAGCGAACTGGCGACCACCGCATCGCTGATCAAATCTTGCGCCAGCGCCGCTTGAATCAGCTTTTCCAGCAAGGTTTGCGCGTGAGCCTGGCTTTCGTGGTCAGACAGTTCAAGCAACACATATTGCGCATGGCGGTTGGCAAAGGGCGAACCCAGCGCCGGAAAATGGTATGCCACCAATTGCATACACAGTTCGGACATCAATTCAAACCCGGTCAGGCTGGCCCCACAAGCGGCTTGCGCCAGATTCAGTAAATGCAAGGCATTCTCAACATCGGGCAGTGCCACCAGCGCCGTGAGCTGGCTAACCGGTTGCGGAAATAATTTTAATACCGCCGCCGTGATAATGCCCAGCGTGCCTTCCGCGCCAATATATAGGTCGCGCAAATCATAGCCGGTATTATCTTTGCGTAAAGCACGCAAACCATCCCAAATTTCACCGTCCGGCGTGACCACTTCCAAGCCCAAACATAAGTCGCGCATATTGCCATAGCGTAGTACCGCCGTGCCGCCCGCATTGCTGGAGAGATTGCCGCCAATACTGCAACTGCCTTCGGAACCGAGCGAGAGCGGGAACAAGCGCTGCACCTGCTGCGCCGCTTGCTGCACATGGGCCAGCAAACAACCGGCTTCCACGGTCATGGTTTGGTTGATGGGGTCGATCTGGCGAATTTGCTGCATCCGTAGCAGCGATAAAACCAGTGCCCGCCCACTGGTATCGGGCACGCCGCCCAGCACCAGGCCGGTATTGCCTCCCTGCGGCACCATCGGTATGGCAAACTGTTGACACAGGCGCACCAGCGCGGCCACTTGCGCAGTGTTGGCCGGGCGTGCTACGGCGCAGGCGCGCCCGCTATGGCGGCGGCGCTGATCCGTCAGAAAATCAGCCATCTGGCTGGCGGTATCCGGTGCGGCGTCATTTGCGCAGAGCAAATAATCCGCACCCACAATCGCACGGCAAGCGTTTAAAAAATCAGGCTGGCTCATCTTGATTCCGGGTAGCCTGCTCAGCCGCCAACTCAGCCGCCAACTCAGCCGCCAATTTCGCCGCCTTTTTATAGGGCTGGATATACAGAATCGCGCACAGGAAAAAACTCAGCGCCGCCAGGGCTTCGCACCAACCCAGCCAGGATGAAAGTCGATCCCGGTCGCTAAAGCCACGCACCACGCCCTCGGTAAAGTAGAGCCAAATCAAAATCGACGAAAATTGCAGCCGATACAAATTGCGCTGCCACACCGCCATCAGCGGTAAGATCAAGGGCAGGGCTTTGATGGCGAGCCAGGTGCCGCCGGGGCGCAGCGGTGCCAGCCAGGTTTCCCATAAAAAGCACACCAGCATCAAGGCGCTGATGCTGATCAACATCCCCAGCCAGGTAGCTTGCGCATCCTGATTCGGTGAACTGGTCGGCGCAATCATGGCGCGCCCCCGTTCAAGCGCACGGCAGTTTGCGCCAGCCGTTTGCCCAGCGCTTGCGCCAGCCGTTTTTCTTCCGGCGTAATCGGGCGGCGGCCATCGCTGCCAGCCCAGTGACTGGCCCCGTAAGGCGTACCGCCGCTGGCGGTCAACATCAAATCGGCTTCGCTATACGGCAAACCCATGATCAACATGCCGTGGTGCAAAAGCGGCAACATCATCGATAACAAAGTACTTTCCTGGCCGCCATGCAAACTACCGGTTGAGGTGAACACGCACGCCGGTTTGCCGGAGAGGCTGCCGGACAGCCATTCAGCGCTGGTGCCATCCAAAAAATACTTGACGGGTGCTGCCATATTGCCAAACCGGGTGGGCGAACCCAGCGCCAGGGCCGCGCATTCGCGCAAGTCGGCCAGTTCAACATAGGGCGAACCCTGATCGGGAATCGCCGCTTCGGTCGCTTCGGTAACGGTCGATACCGCCGGCACGGTGCGCAAGCGCGCATCGCAACCGGGTACGCTTTCAATGCCTGCTGCAATCAATTGTGCCAGTTGGCCAGTTGCCCCGTGGCGCGAGTAATACAGCACTAAAATGGTGAGATTATTTGGTTTCATAGGCGGTATTATAGCGTTATTGCCTGCTGACGCTGTAATTTCGCCGCGAATGCGCTACTATGCGTATGCTTTGTTTCATTGTGCCAGTTTGAAAGAAAAAAATGTTATCCCATCTCAAGTTATTGCGCGGCATGACCTGGAAAGAAGTGCTCGATCTGGGCAAATTTGCCTGGCGTCGCCTCACCGAAGAACAATTGGATCAAGTGGCGGGTAGCTTGACCTATACCAGCGTCCTGGCGCTGGTGCCGATTTTGACGATTGCCTTTGCCATTTTTACCTCCTTCCCCATTTTCGGCGAGCTGCGCGCCTCGCTGGAAGCGTATTTTATTCAAAGCCTGATGCCCAAGGCGCTGTCCAATACCATCATGGGCTACGTTACCAGTTTTGCCACCCGCGCCACCGGGCTGTCTTCGATTGGCGCGGTAATTTTGCTGTTGACCTCGCTGGCAATGATGAATATGATCGATTCTGCCTTTAACCGCATCTGGCACGTGAAAACCACCCGCCCCTGGGTGCAACGGATTGTGATTTATTGGGCCATTATTACTTTAGGCCCTTTGCTGATTGGTTTTTCGTTGACCGTGACTTCCAAATTGTACGTGGTCACCGCCGGGGTGTTGGGTAAAACCAGTATCTTCAGCTCGATTTTGTATACTTTCGTTTCGGTCGTGTTAAGTTCGGTAGCCTTTACTTTGCTGTATGTGGTGGTGCCCAATCGTCCCATCGATTGGGCCGATGCGGCCTGGGGTGGGGTATTGGCGGGTCTGGCGTTTGAATTATCCAAGCGCATGTTTGCGGGCTTTATTGTCAGCGTACCCAACTATGCCATTATTTATGGTGCGCTGGCGGCCATTCCCTTGTTTTTGGTGTGGTTGTATCTGTTTTGGTTTATTACCCTGATCGGGGCGATTCTGGTGGCGTCTTTACCTGTGGTCCGTTTTGAGCGCTGGCGTCATGTGCCCGCACCCGGCGAAGCCTTTGTCGATGCCATTGCCTTGCTGAAGGTGCTGTACGAAGCGCGCGAGCATGTCGGTGTTGCCACCGTGACGGCGGATGAGATGCGTACCGAGACGGGTCTCGGCTTTGATGAAATGGCGCGATTATTGGCGCGCATGCAACAGCAACAATGGGTAGGCCGGGTCAAGTTGGAAACCGCACAGCGCAGCGGCTGGGGCATGCGCACGGTTGGCGAGGGCAGCTATTGGGCCTTGCTGATCAACCCGGCGCAATTAACCCTGGCCGATGTGTATCGCCTGTTTGTGTTTGATGTAACTGGCGTGCATGCAGGGCAAATTGCCTTGATCAAGCAAGTGGAAGCGGCCATCGAACATGGTTTGGAGCAGCCGCTGAGCCAGTTTTTAAGTGAGCATCGATCCAGTGAATGGCGACATCAGACCAAATCCAGCCCTGAACCCAAGCTGAGTTAAGCCCAGGTCTGATCCAGGTCAAACCCAAGTCAAGCCCAGGATTAATTTAAATCAGGGCTTTTAAACCAGGGCTTGCCCGGTCATGCGCTCCAGCGTGCGCAGTGGTGAGCGCTCCGGCCGACTCATGGCCGCGACCGGTAAATAAAAAGTTTGCTCCAGCAAATATTGCCCACCCATCGCCGCATGCGAAACCTGATCGGTGTACACCACCCAAGTGCTGCCCGGCGGAAAATTAAAGTCCATTTGCCCGGCTTGTTTTTGATAATCCAAATCCGCTTTCATGCGGTCATGCAATTGCAACATATAGTGGTCGTATGCACTGCGCCGACTTTTGGTGACGTGTAACCAGTGTAGCAACTGGCTACTGCCCCAAATTGGTTTGGCAATCGCGGGTAAATAACGCTGCGCCACGTTTTCAAAGCTGTCACCCAAACGCCAGGCGCGCGGCTGGCCATTGGGGTTGATATTGGAAAACACGCGCAAAATGCGGCGCTCGCGCACGGGTGAAGACGGGAAACTATCCACATGCAAGCGGGTATCATCTTTACGCCAGGAGCTGGGCCGCCCCTTGATTTCGACCGGGCGGTAACTGGTACGGGCCTGTATCAGGTTTTCCTGGTAAGCGGGTAGTAAATGCTGCAGCAGTTGTTTGCTATCCAGCGCAAAGCGTTTGATCATGGCTTTTAACTGTTCAGCGCCCATGCCTTCGAGCCGGGTGCCGCGCAAGCGGTCGTTGTTGATATCAAAATTCACGTTCTTGCTGGCATCCACGGTGTCGGGCGACAGGAAGGCGGTTTCATGGTCTTGTAAACCGAAGCGCAATTGCGGTAAAAATATCACCCCGCCTTGCTCCAGCGTGTCAAGCGCTTGCTGTTGTTGGGCACGGGTATAACTGTCTTGCCAGGTGTTGTTGGGTAAAGTGATAACAGGTGTCATCGGTGCGGTTCCTCAAATCAGATGCGTTAAAGCAGCGGCGTTAAAATCAAATGCGTTAGATGCGTTAAATGCGTTAAATGCGCACGCAATCAACATAATAATCACGCTGACCATTGACTTCGCGTTTTACCAGTCCATGCACATCGGTTTCAAAGCCGGGAAATTTTTCATTGAAGGCGCGCGCAAATTTCAAATAATCGACGATGGTTTTGTTAAAGCGTTCACCCGGAATCAACAGTGGAATGCCAGGCGGGTAGGGCGTGAGTAAAATCGAGGTAATCCGCCCTTCCAGTTCATCAATGGCGACATGCTCGGTTTCGCGGTGCGCCATTTTGGCAAACGCATCGGATGGTTTCATGGCCGGGATCATGTCCGACAGATACATTTCCGTGGTCAGGCGCGCAATGACGCTGGCTTTGTAAAAATCGTGAATTTGC
>JBKJLF010000394.1:0-3028 GCA_046597185.1 Burkholderiaceae bacterium
CGGTGATGCTTTGGCCACAATGCAAACAATCTGGATCGCAATTCGCTTGCACCGGCGATGCCGGAGTATTCAACATCGCATTCATGGCAGTCTTACGGAAGCTCGCAAGTCGGCCGAATTGGATTGCCGATGCAGCCGTCCTACCAAACGCCATTGCCTTGACGGATCAGAAAGTTGCAGCAGCCAGTCATTATTTTTGCTAATTGAAGCCGGGCTGACAAAGCGATTGCCTTGTCTATGCATCTGGAAATGAAGGTCTTGCGATTGGTCGATGGGATGTTGCAAATCCAATGTCAGGAATTTATCGGTGGTTGAGGTGATACCGAAAATTACCAGGTGGTCATTTTCAATTTTAAGATGAGCGATTAGATTTTTACGCGCAGCCGCTTCATCGGCACTAAAATCTGCTTCCTGTACTTGTGCCATGCGCGTAACCGGCATATTCACCACATCGGTGGCATTGGCAAGGCCGGCGATATGCAAAGTGTACAAGCCGGCAATGGCCGTCAAGATTGGAATGCCGAACATCAGCCAGACCATGGGTTCGCGAATGGCGCTGCCGATTTTCATGGCGATTGCGTTGGTGCAATAAAACGACTTTCTTCAATCACTTTTGCATTGGCTTTGCCGTCGGTTTGTTGAAGAATGAATTTGACCTCGGCGATACCTTTGACTTTTCCTGCTTCAGCGGTGAGGGTAATCGGCAAGGTTTGCACTTCCTCGGACGCTAGTGAAATGACTTCGCTTGCACTTTCCAATTCGATGCTGTCGGTACTTTCTATTCGAAGTTGGTAGGTATGTGCCTGGATGTCTTTGTTGATGATGCGCAAGGTGTATGCGTTTTCGATTTCGCCATCATTGTTGATTCGATAAAGTTGCTTATCGCGCATGACATCGACAATCAGTGGATTACGTTGGGCAATTCCGATAGCGAATAGTGCGAGCAAAGCCAGCAACAAAAAACCATAAACTAAGATTCGTGGGCGCAACACGCGACTGCTTTTCCCTTCCAACTGATTCTGCGTGGTGTAGCGAATCAGTCCTTTGGGATAATCCAGTTTGTCCATGATGGAATCGCAGGCATCGATGCAGGCACCGCAGGCAATGCATTCATATTGCAGACCTTCTCGAATATCGATGCCGGTCGGGCAGACTTGCACGCAGAGCGTGCAATCGATGCAATCGCCTAGTTCTTCGGCTGCAGGTTTACTCTCGGTCGGTGTAAACGACACATAGCCACGCTCGTTGAGTTTGCCAATCGGCAGCAGGCCGCGCGCACGTTCAAGCACGCTGGCAAGGCTGCCCTTGCGACGCGAGCCGCGGGTTTCGCCACGCAGGCTATCGTAGGCGATGATGAGTGTGTTGCGGTCGAACATCACGGCCTGGAAACGTGCATACGGGCACATATATTTGCAGACTTGTTCACGCATGAAACCGGCATTGCCCCAGGTCGCGAAGGAATAAAACAATACCCAGAACAATTCCCAATGACTCCAGTCATACGGAGCAAACCTTGCAGCCAATTCTTTGATCGGGGTGAAATAACCGACGAAGGTGAAGCCAGTCCATAAGGCCAGAATCAACCAAAGGCTGTGTTTGCCGAATTTGCGAAAAAATTTATTGGCAGTCCAGGCGCTCGCATCGAGTTTCATGCGTTGGTTACGATCACCTTCAAGTTTCTGCTCAATCCACAAAAACGCTTCGGTCCATACCGTTTGCGGGCAGGCATAGCCACACCATAAACGCCCGGCCAATGCGGTAAAGAAAAACAGGGCGAGTCCGGCCATGATCAATAGCAGGGCAAGAAAAATAAAATCCTGAGGCCAAAACACCAGATTGAAAATATAAAATTTGCGTGCCGGCAAATCCCAAAGTACGGCTTGGCGGCCGTCCCATGGCAACCACGCCACCAGATAATAAAGTCCAAGCAATACCAGCAAGGACAGACGTTGCAAAAACTGAAAACGGCCTTTTATTTCGCGCGGATAAATTTTCTTTTCCGAGACATAAAGTGGCCCGTCATCCACCAACTGCGCCGCGATGCTTTTGTTCACTGCGGGTCCTTGGACAGCGGCTGGTTAAAACGACTGGCCGGCCTGAGTAATATCCAAGTGAATAAACTGGAGCTGGCGGTTGCCAGCCAGAACATGAAGAAGCCGATGGTGTAACCGGCTTCGCGATTGATCGGAATATTGGCAAAGGAAATATCGCGAAGTTGCAACGGATCAATAAAAGCGAAAAACACCATGGTCGCAACGCCGGCAGCGAAAAAAGACGGCCACAAGATCGCCCCGACCCGTTGGATCATCGGGCGGGGCGGGTGATCAAAGCTATCGTCGGGTTTCATGATCAATGGGCTTTGCTATTTTCGTTCTGCAGATTTTTCGGATCATGCGAGACCGACCAGACATAGGCGCCGACCAAGCGTATTTGGGTATCCGACAAGATGCCTTTATGTGCCGGCATATGGCCATTGCGGCCTTCGCGAACGGTTTGTTTCAGGGTTTCAAATTCATTGCCGTAAAGCCAGACATCATCGGTTAAATTCGGCGCACCCACCATCGGATTGCCTTTGCCATCAGCACCGTGACAGGCAGCACAAATGCCCTCGAAACGCTTCTTGCCCGAAGCCGCCAAACTCGGATCCACCTGCATACCCGAAAGGCTTTGCACGTAAACCACCACTTGCGAAATACCGGCCTCACTTTCCATGACACCAGCCAATGCCGGCATCGCGGCCAGTCGGCCATCACGAATGGTGTTGACGATGTCATTGGGTGAATTTGACCACTGCCAATCACTATTGCTCAAGTTGGGAAAACCACGCGCACCACGGGCATCCGAGCCATGGCACATGGCGCAATTGTTGATAAAAATGCGGCGACCGGTGGTCAGTGCACCCGCATCCTGGGCTATGACATTGATGGGCTGGTTTTGAAATTTGGCAAAAGCCTTCGCCAACTTCAAGTCGCCGGCTTTTTTATCCAGATCATGTTGTTTCTGCGAGCTCCATTCGGATTCGCCCTTA
>JBKJLF010000605.1:0-8141 GCA_046597185.1 Burkholderiaceae bacterium
CGTCAGGCATCCGGCTAAACGGCGGCGATTGAAAACGGTGTTGCAGGAAATCATGAACAGAGCGGCGAAATATGTTGAGCATGCGCGTTACCATATTCTTGATTTCGGTTGTACAGCCCCAGTGCATTGCGGGATTATTGCAGCGCTGCAAGCACGATTGTGGAAGGCAGATGGTACGTGTTAACAATCGACTCAGTTATATTTGAAAATCAAGTAATGAATGAATTCTGCAAGCCGGAAGGAGCTATTGTGGGCTGATCAATGAAAAGTGGGGCAGGCAGGGTGCTGATAAGGCAAAATCAAAACCAAAAGAGATAAGCTGCCACTAAAATTCACAAATTACCACAATTAAAAATTACATAAAAATACTAAAATTGTATTTTTATGTGGTGCGGGACGGGGCGGCCTTTTTTGAACACGGATTCAGGTTAAAGAGTTGCCCGAAAATCCTATTCATGGTTTTATAAGATAGGTAAAACGCGCAGATTAAGGCGCTGACAAATTGGAGTCATCATGAGCGAAATCTCGAGTATGGGAATAAATACTGCCATTTGGGAAGAGGAAGCCGAGTCCGACAATCCCTTTGCAGCAGGCAGTTGTTTTTGTCGCGGCTATGATGTCTATGGCGAGTTGCTTGGTAGAGCCAGTTATTTTGAGTATCTTTATTTGCTCTTCAAGGGAGCGCGCCCCAAGCCGGAAGTTGCTTACGCGATGGAACGGTTGGCGATTGCGATTGCCAATCCTGGTCCTCGTTCACCGCAAGTCCATGCTGCAATGGCCAGTTCGGTTGCGGGGTCACCTGCAGTAGCGAGCCTGATGGCCGCATTGGGGCCGGGGGCGGGAACTTATGACGGTGCTCGCGAAGTTCTGTTGGCAATGGAAAATTGGCAAAGTTGCGGCATGGATTTGAACGAATGGCAGAAAACGCTTACTGCGCCGATCAAGCCGTCACGCCCCGCAATTTGGCCTACACCAAAGCATGTTGCGGGATTTGATCCCCATGGCATCAGTGCGGCAAAACCAGTACGCCAAACCTTGGCCTATTTATCGGAAATTCTTCCGAATGGTGAATTGAGCTGGTTAAACGATCATCGGGAAGCATTGGAGGGATGTACCAAGATTCCACTGGCGATGGTTGGTGTTATCGCTGCAGCCTTGATTAACATGGGTTTTACGCCGACTGAAGGTGAAATGCTTACGCTCTTATTACGTTTGCCGGGTGCTGCTGCCCATGCTCTGGAGCAATGGCAACGCGGATTCCGGCAATTTCCGTTTTTTGAAGTGGATCTGAAAAATGATCCAGGCCCAATTACAAAAAGGGAGCAGTAATCATGAGCGAGTCTAATTCAACAACTGGCCCTGAGGTGTTGGGGGCATATGAAGGTGTACTCCCAAGCTGGATGGGTAAGTGCTATCCCGGCGACCGTACTGTGATGCGTGGGGTGGATTTGCATGATACTTTCAAGGATGCGGATTGGTTTGACCTTTTTGTTTTTAGCATTACTGGAAGACGTTTGGCGAAAGCCGAACTTAGTGTCTTGCAAACTTGCTGGACCTGTACTGCCTACCCTGATCCGCGCTTGTGGAATAACCGGGTCGCTGCATTGACTGCCGGTTCCGGAAGTACGGTACAGCAAGCCGTGGCGGTAGCCAGCGCGGTATCGGAAGCCTCGATTTATGGTCGGCAGGTTGAAGCGGCGATCGCCAGATTTCTGGTTCATGCATTGGCTCAAACACAAAACGGCGTTTCGCTGGAAGACGTGATTCGTGCTGATCTTGCGGAAAACAAGGTATTGAAGGGCTATGGACGACCAGTTGCAACCCGGGATGTTGATGAGCGCATTCCATTCATGTTGGCACGAATGGAAAAGGACGGTGTTCCTATGGGGCCACACCTTAAACTGGGGTTTGAAATTGAAGTCGTACTTGAAAAAATCGTTAAACGCCCATTGCCCATGACCTATTCAACTCTGTATTCGGCAGTACCATTGGATATGGGTTTCACTGAAGCACAATGTCAACATTTTTGGCTATTGGCCTTCGTACCAGGTTTTATTCCCTGCATTATTGAAGCCCAGGAACGGCCCGAGGGTGCAACTTTCCCGGTACGTTGCGCTAATTTGCATTATGATGGCCCGGGACGTCGCACTTGGTCGGAATAGTGGTGAGTGAGGCGTCCGCATCGAATTCAATGTCGTACAGTGAGAAGGATTCTGTATATTAAATTTAGGACAGAATGTGACTATTATCCTTCCTTTCTCCCTGGTCGATGTCTTCGCCCACCAACCGTTGTCCGGCAACGGTTTGGCGTTGTTCCTGCTCGACGCGGAAATTTCCACCCAAGCCATGCAGCGCATTACCCAGGAAATGCGCCAGTTTGAATCCATCTTCCTGCGTCCTGGCCACGATTCGAATTCCTTCCACGCCCGGATTTTCACCATGGAGGAGGAATTACCCTTCGCCGGCCACCCGATTATTGGCGCGGCAGCTTGCCTGCATGCACAATTGTTTGCCGATGCGGCGTCAGTGGATATTCAATTGCTGCTGCCAAGTCGTCGTGTTGGCACCCATAGCAGCCGGGTGAATGGCGAATTTTTTGCCGAAATGGATCAAGGTAACGCCATGGTAGATGCACCACTTTCTGCGCAGTACGAGGCGCAATTGCTGGCGGCCTTGAATCTCACCATGGCCGATAAAGCCCCCAATTTGCCGCTGCAAGTGATCTCTACCGGTTTGTCCTATCTGATTGTGCCGATCCAATCCAATCTGGCGCAAGCGCGCATCGTTACGGCAGATTTTGCAGCCTTGCTGGCCAGCGTCGGCGCGCAGTTCGTGTATGTGCTGGATGTGCCAGCACGCGAAGGCCGAACATGGGATAATGCTGGCCGGGTGGAAGATATTGCCACTGGCAGCGCAGTTGGCCCGGCAGCTGCTTACCTGGTAGTGCACGGTTTGGCGGCAGCCGGGAGTGATATTCTGATCCACCAGGGGCGCTTTTTGCAACGCCCCAGCCACTTGCATGCCCGCGTGAGCGCTGGCTGCCCGATGCAGGTGAGGGTGAGTGGGCAAGTTTGCATGGTGGGCAGCGGTGTATTGCGCTTGCCAGCAGCACTATTATGATTATTGAAAATTGTACCAACAGGAATCAACCATGTCTTTAAAAATTATTACCGTCGGCGACAGTACCGACCATGGCGGCAAAGTCATCAGCGGCTCGCCCACGCGTGATGTGAATGGCAAACCGATTGCCCGTGTTGGCGATCAGGTCATGTGTCCGATGGTGTATCCGGGTGGCAAGCCGCATGGCGTGAACAAGATTGTCTCGGGCCATGCCACCGTCACGGCAGACGGCAAGGCGGTCGCGGTGGATAACTGCATGACCGAATGCGGCAGCAAATTGATCGGCAGCGAAATCGCTTCAGCCGATTAAATCCGCTCATGTGCGGCCCCGGCTTTTAATCACAGAGAGTACTCACATGTCAGAAACCCAAGCAGCACCAAGTAGCGTGGTGCCCGGCGTCTACCGCCATTACAAAGGCAAGCTGTATTACGTATTGGGTCTATCCAAAGACGCTGAAACCGAACAAGAATTTGTGGTTTATCGTCCACTATACGATACCGCATGGCCGCATCTGTGGCACCGTAGCGTGACCATGTTTTTTGAACAAGTGGTCGTCGATGGGGTTTCGCTGCCGCGTTTTGATCTGGTTTCGGCATAAGTACGGCATAAGTACGGCATAAGTACGGCTTAAGTAAAGCGTTTGCCAGCGTCAATTCATGCGTATAATCTGGGCAGTGCGTTTTTTAAAGCGCCACGCCGATTTTTGTACCGATTGTTGCTTCGATGATAGTTCTACCCACTGGTCCACCCATGTCTGATACTTTTGTTACTGCCTTCAATACGCTCGCCCTGTCCAAACCGATGCTGGACAACCTCGCCAGCCTCGGTTATCTGGAAATGACCGCGATTCAAGCCGCCAGCTTGCCGATTATTTTGCAACAGCGTGACCTTATCGCCCAGGCAAAAACCGGCAGCGGTAAAACTGCGGCGTTTGCGCTGGGTATCCTGGCCAAACTCAACCCCAGCTATTTTGCCATTCAAGCGTTGGTGATTTGCCCCACCCGTGAATTGGCCGATCAGGTTTCCAACGAGTTGCGCCGCCTTGCACGCTGCATCGACAACGTCAAAGTGCTCACCCTGTGCGGCGGCACGGCGATGCGCCCGCAAATGGCGTCGCTGGAACATGGCGCACACATCGTGGTGGGCACGCCGGGGCGTATTCTGGATCATATCGGGCGCGGCAGCATTAACCTGAAAACCGTGCAAACCCTGGTGCTGGATGAAGCCGATCGCATGGTCGATATGGGGTTTTACGAAGATATTTACGGCATCATCGCGGCTTGTTCACCGAGGCGGCAAACCCTGTTGTTCTCAGCCACCTACCCGGACGATATACGCCAGGCCAGCGCCCGGTTTTTGATAGAGCCGGCCGAAATCAAAGTCGAATCGCAACACGCCTCCAACCATATCGAACAATTGTTTTTCCAGGTCACGCCCGATGAGCGTAATACGGCAGTGGCGCGCTTGCTGGCGCATTATCGCCCGACTTCCACCTTGGCATTTTGCAATACCAAAATCCATTGCCGCGAATTGACCGATGAATTGCAAGCGCAAGGGATTGATGCCCTGGCACTGTATGGTGATTTGGAACAACGCGAGCGCGACGAGATTTTGGTGCGCTTTGCCAACCAAAGCTGCGCCGTGCTGGTGGCCACCGATGTGGCGGCACGCGGTTTGGATATACAAACCTTGGGCGCGGTGATCAATGTGGATGTCTCGAAAGACACCGAAGTGCATATCCACCGCATCGGTCGTACCGGGCGTGCTGGCGAAAAAGGCTTGGCCCTCAGTTTGGCCACGCTGAGCGAAAAAAAATGGGTGCGTTTGATTGAAGACTACCAGGGCGCGCCCGTGGTGTGGAAAAATTTAAGCGAATTAAAGCCAACCAATCCAACCAATCCGGACGATGCCAACAAGGCACAAGGCTTGCAAGCCCCCATGCGTTGTATTTGCATCATGGGTGGCAAAAAAGATAAATTGCGCCCCGGCGATTTATTGGGCGCGTTGACGGGCGATGTCGGCTTGCAAAAAGAGCAGGTCGGTAAAATCAATGTGTTTGAATTTATGACTTATGTGGCGCTGGAACGTGCGATTGCGCAAAAGGCGCTGGATAAATTGAGTGTTTGCAAAATCAAGGGGCGGCAGTTCAAAATGCGTTTGATCGATTAGTAGGGTGTAACGTGTCTTGGGTGGGACCGGTCTTAAAAGAACTTAAAAGTATTCGATGGGCTTAACAGCCAGATTATTGATCGGTGTCAATAATCCTTCGGCAAGCAATTGTTCGTAATGGCATATCTGATTACGCCCATGGTTTTTCGCATAGTACAGCGCATGATCGGCATGGCCTAATACTTCCACGGGCGAGTCTTCCGGATGAAAGCTGGTATAGCCAATGCTAACCGTAATCGTTCCCACTTGCGGGAAACGGTGGTTTTCCACGGTTTTGCGAAAGCGCTCAACAATTTGTTTGACATTCGATAGCGTCACGCTGTTGATCAGAATCACAAATTCTTCCCCGCCAAAGCGAAAGATACGATCATGTGAGCGAAATGACGCTTTCATTAGGTGCGCCAATAAAATCAATACTTCATCGCCATATAAGTGGCCAAAGCTGTCATTAATGCGCTTAAAAAAATCGATATCGACCACCGCCAGCCATTGATCCAGTAGTTCTTCTTGCTTGTCACCCTCCTGGCGTCGTTCTGGCGCACCGCTTGGGGTGTCGCATATCGGTGTGGCAACCAGACGGGCTTTGGTGAAATGTTTTTCAAAAGTTTTGCGATTGAGCAAACCCGTCAGGGAATCGGTTTCGCTATAGTCAAGCAGGCTAATAAAATTACGATACACGCCCAGCATGCCCTCGATCAAATCGAGTAATTTGTGGGAAAATTGCTTGTGATGCTTGATTTCAAAGCAAGCGATGACTTTGTCGTCCGACCATATCGGCACCCATAATGCGTACAGCGTTGGTGATATTTTTTCTTGGGTGCGAAAGTGATGTTGAATGCAGTGCATTAATACCGGGTAATGTTCTATTGGCTCTTCATCGGCATGCGTAAATGCATCGGCTCGCCCAACCTGGCCATTTTTTAACCATGCCATTGGCAGCAGTGTGGTTTTTTCGTGTTTGATGTTGAGGTGTAAGATTCTCGCATCCTTGATGCCTGCTATTTGTGCAATCGCCGACAGGATGGCAGTCTCGATTAATTCGTGATCGCGGTGTCCGGTGATATCCAGCAAGTGTTTGAGCAGTGTATCCATCAATTCGCTTCAAGGAAGGCGTGTTAAGTTGGAAGTATGCCTGATTCCAACTGAATTTACCCTTATCAATGTGGTAAAGAGCGGACAAATTCATGATATTGTTGCGCTACCAATTTTCAATTATAAATTGCAATAATAAGTCGTGAACTTTTTGGCCTTGATCGGCATGCTCGTGATTAATTATTGCTACGATTACATAAATCTTGCCAGAGCGCGCTCGTACATAGCCAGCGATGGAGCGCACATCGTGTAGCGTACCTGTTTTGATATGGGCTTGTCCTGCGGTATTATTTTGCTTCAGGCGGCGGCGCATGGTGCCGTCATACCCTGCCACGGGGAGTGCGGCGACCAATTCGGGCATAAATGGCGAGTGCCAGGCATGGAGCAGAATCTTGCCTAGCTCGCGCGCGCTGATGCGTTCAAGCTTGGACAGGCCCGATCCATTTTCCAGCACCAGGGTTTTGGCATCCAGTTTTTGCTCAAGCAGCCATTGGCGGATCACTTCTGCACCTTGTTGTGGCGTGCTATTGTTAATGTTGTTTCTTTCATTATTTTCTGTGCGCTTGCCGAGGGTGCCAAGCAGCAATAGCAACTGGCGCGCCATGACGTTGTTGCTAAATTTATTGGTGTCGCGCAAAATTTCTGTCAGGCTGGGTGAATCCCATTGGCCAATCAATTGTGGGCTACTGCGGGCGAGGATGTCGGTTAATTTGCCATCCATGACCAGTCCGCCAAAGGTGCCGCCCAACTCGCGCCACAAGGCACGAAACAGTGCCCCGGCGTATTGGTTGGCGCTTAAGCCATGAGGGTGGATGGACCAGCTTTGGGTGCCGCAGCTGGCCGGATAATTGCCTTGAATGCTTAAGTTCGGGCCTTTCCAAACCAGCGTCAGTTCATCTTTCCACTCGCCGCAAGCACCGCTGCCAAGTTGTGGTGGGGTAATTTCCACCCCTTCCAGTGGTGGTTCGCTTTGGATGCGCACCTGCGCTATATCAGGGACAAGGCGCAGCTGAAGCGATTTAAAGTTGAGCAGCAAGGCGTCTGGCCCGACATTATAGGGATGGCTGGGTTCGCCATCAAATTCGTCCCCCTTGGTTTCGGCTATTTGAAACAGGCTGCGGTCGATGATGAGGTGGCCTTGAATCTCTTGCAAACCTTGTTGCCGCAATTGACGCAGAAACAGCCAGAAATTTTCATACACCAGTTTCGGGTCGCCGCCGCCCTGCAAAATCAAATCCCCCTTCAGAATGCCGTTGACGATGGGTGCGGTGACATAAGCCCTGGTTTGCCAGCGCTGGGCCGGGCCAAACAAATCCAGTGCTGCGGCGCTGGTGACCAGTTTCATGATCGAAGCGGGCGACATTGGCACTTGCGCGTTGACGCTGATTTTGCCAGACTTTGGCGCGGCGCTGTTGCTTTTTGCATTGACTTCTGAAACCCAGGTGGACATGGCGCTGGCCGGGATTTTGGCTTCTATCAAAGCCTGTTGCACCGGTTTTGGCAGCGCCTGGGCTTGCGTCAGGTTGGGTGAGAGGCAGAGCCAGAACAGGGCGGTAAGGGTAGTGTGCAAGCGCGGTAGATTGGACATGGATGGCTCAAGTTGAAGCAGTGGATGGGTGATTATCGCATTAGACTGGCAAGCCATGACGATGTGTGTTTGATTTTCTCTTTGATGTAGATACATTTGTTGAAACACTTGGCCGGATCGGTTAAACTAAGTCAGTGCTGACTTATTTAATTAATTAATGGGGGACTTATC
>JBKJLF010000762.1:0-12690 GCA_046597185.1 Burkholderiaceae bacterium
CCCGTCAGTTGCGTATCGCTGACGGTACGACCACATCACAGTACCAATCCGCTTGTCGCCACGGACACAAAAACAACCCATGCTCGCTGATTTTATCGGCGGCATCATAAAAAGTCATATCGTTCGGCTGGGTTCACCGAATATTTACCAACGTCGTCGAAAGTCTCATAGAGACTACTCCGTTAGTGCAATCTCAAAATAGTCCTGGTGTTTCAGCGTTCGAAATCGGCCCTGTTCTCTACTATTATTACGCACACCGGGGAGAAAAGTATCCCTTATTTGGACGCGTAAAACAAGCGGAAATATTCCTGTTTTTTAAAAGTGTAGTATATATGGCGCATCTACCTTCTCTATGGAAATGGATGACTGGCAGTCCATAATTTTATTGCATTACACGATCTGAGGACAAAAAAACGCCCTTAAAAAAACAATAAATAGGAGGGGTAAATAACTTAATGCAGAGGTATTGCACGCACTTACCCATGCTGCGCCAATTGATCGACAAAACCGTCAAACGCGGCCAGTAGTGGCGCATATTTGGCTTCATCCTGTTCCAACTGCGCCAGCGCATACGCCACCGCTTCCAGGGTTGATAATTGATCGGCCCGATGCGCTTTGCGCACCCGGTAATGCGATGGCGGCAAACCCTGCAAATTCAGGCGCGGCAGTTGTTGCAGCAGGGGATTGCAATACAGCATTTTGCGGCTTTTGCGCCAGGTGCCGTCCAACACAATCAGACGGATACGTTGTGGCGTGATGTTTGCTGGCCCCATCCGCACCAAGTCGTTAGCACTTTGCGTTGCGTCGGGATACAGCAATACCGTATGGCAATCCGGCGCATAGAGCAGGCTTTGCAATTGGGCTTGATCAAACTGCTCACCCACATGCAGCGTGCTGCCCGCCAAGCACAAATGCAATAGCCGCGCGCTGCCCTTGGTTTGGCGCTCTTCCAGCGGGTGCTGCAAAATCACCACTTGCACCAAGGGTTGCAGCGCCACCACCCAGGCGCAGATGCAAGCGCATTGCGCGCGCAGGCATTGCGCGCACATGCTACGGCGCGCACCCGGCAAGGTGGGCGAACTCAATGCCGAACTCAATGCCGAACTCAATGCCGAGCTTTTCGCCGCACTCAAGGCCGCAATCACTGAGTTTTCGGCGCGAGTGCCGCCGCCGATAGCGTCAATAAAGTCAATAACGCCGCCTCGCGTTCCGGCAGCATGGTTTTAACCGCCTTGGGGTGATCCGGCAAGGGGCGGGTGCGGCTGTTATCCCAGGCCAGGGTATCGGCAATGGTTTCATCCAGCGGGCGCAAGCTTAAGCCGCTCGCCAAAGCACGCTGATTGCTGGCACGCATCATGCCGCCGGATTCGCCATCTTGCTGTGGTATCCACAGCGGTAATTCCGTCCACGGTGCCACGCCCTGGGCCAGTAGCGTAGCATCGTCGATCCAGATCGGCGCGGCATCGCTGTGCGTCACCGCTTTGCAGCGCGCCAGCAGATCGGCAAAGCTGGTGCGGCCAAGCGGGCCAATGGCATTGAATTGGCCGGTGATGCCTTGCTCGCATAAATGAATGCACCAGTTGGCCAGATCCCGTACATCGATCCATTGCACCGCGCTATCGGGCTGGCCTGGTGCCAGCATCGGGCCACCTTGCGCCACCCGCCTTGGCCAGTATGGGAAGCGCTCGCTGACATCATGCGGGCCGACAATCAAACCGGGGCGCACTTGCGCTACCCGGCCTGGCCATGCGGCTTCGGCGGCTTCTTCGCAGCGCGCCTTGCAGGAGCCATAATCCGATTCGCCCTCGGCCAGGGGACGAGTTTCATCATAGCCCTGGGTTTGATCCTGAACGGGCGGGAACGTGCCATACACCGATATGGTGGAAATGAACAGGTAATACGGCAAGGCCCGATCCAGCACGGCGGCAATGCGTCGGATTTGCGCCGGGCGATAGCCGCAGGTATCGATCACCGCATCAAACTGTCGGCCCTGCAAGGCCGATACGTCGCCATCGCGGTCACCACGCAGCTTTTCAACTTGCGGGAATAAATCGGCATTTTGCTGGCCACGGTTAAACAAAGTCAGTTCATGGCCACATTGCAAGGCCCGCTCCACCAGATAGCGCCCCACAAAGACGGTGCCGCCTAAAATCAGAATTTTCATTTTGCGCTTCCAAGTATCAATACGTTGATGGCGAGCTTAACACGAGACAAAAAACACGGCGCAAAAATACCCTTTTTGGTGTCCCAGAATTTATTTTCCGAATCTAGATAAATTTATCTAGGCAAAATAATCTAGATACCCTGTACTTCACTCCATCAATAATTCTTGCCCCAAATAAACATCATGAGCAACATCCTGCCGCCATCGTCAACGCCACCCAAACCTACTGCAGCCGAGCTGGAAGTATTGCGCTTGCTGTGGGCCTCGGGTGCCGCTTCAGCCAAGCAAGTGCATGAGATGATGCTGGCCGAGGGCCACGACACCACCTATGCCAACGCACTGCGGCTATTGCAGGTGATGCATACCAAGGGCTTGCTGGTGCGCGACGAAAGCCAGCGCGCGCATGTGTATGCGCCCGCGCACAGCCAGGACGCGCAGCAAACCAATTTGATCAAAGATTTTATCAGTAAAGCTTTCTCAGGATCGGGCAAAGATTTGGTGCTGGCGGCCTTGCGCAGCCATGTTTCCCAGGCCGAGCGCGATGAAATTCAAGCCTTTCTCGATCAGGAAAAACAATGAACGCCAGCTTCCCTGCCCTGTCGGCCTTGCAGGACACCTTTTCAGCCATTTTGCATGCGCCATTCACGCAAAATCTGGGCTGGGCTTCGCTGCATTTTGTGTGGCAAGGCGCGCTCATCGCCTGCGTAACGGGCATGCTGCCGGCGCGGCAATGGGTAAGGTAGGCGCAGAAATGGCGCACACCGATTCGGAAGCAACACGCGCCCAACTGAAACAACAAATGGCGCAACTGAAGCAACAGATGGCACCTTTGCACAAAGAAATGAAGCAAATGCAAGCCGAGATGCATGCAAAAGCCGAACATTTGATGAAAAACGCGGTGCCCATGAAAGATCTGGGGCAACAAATACGCTAAAAAGCCAAACCCATGCGTGAGTTAGGCAAACAAATGGGCAAGCTGGGTAATGACCGCGCCAAAATCGAGCAAGAACTGGCGCGCGCCATTAACGACGTGATTGGGAAATCACTGGCAACAGGGGCGGCCAAATCGTTCTAAAATGTTCTGACGGGAGGGCTTGATCGGCACCCACGCGGATCAAGCCCTCCCACAGCGCCTGCTAAGGCTTGGCAGCCAACATGCCCAACACCGATTGGGTGGCACCAATCATTGCTTGCATCAATCACTGCTTGTGAACACCACGGTCGGTTTGCCACTGCCCCGGCAAAGTTGATGTGGTGATGCTCAACTCAAGCCTCATCCTTTTGGATGAGCCGAATTGCTCATACTTTTGACTGAACGTAGCTCATCCGTATGGCCGATGCGCATCAAAAAACCTCCGTCTATACTTAACATGTTCGATGCAGAATCTGGTTTGGCATCAACGATTGCAAAGATGGAATTCACAATGCAGGCCTACTTTCTGCAATCGCCTCATTTACACTCACCAATAACCCATGGAGCTTACTATGCAAATCAATGTCAGTACAAATTTCGATATCACACTAAATCGGCTTAAGGGTGGGGCTTTGGTTCGTGCGCAATTGGAAGCGTGGAAATCAGACGCAAGCGATTGGAAACTGGCGGGTGCTTTTCCAATGGTTGATGTTTTAAACCCCAGCGAAACAGTCGCTTGCACCTTGCCACCGGGCACCACGTATTTGTGCATCTTACGTTACGATGTAATCGAATCACTCAACGGCGTGTTCGAGTACGATTTTTCCATCAATGGCACGCGGCTTATCGGCGATAGTGGCAACGTCAACAAAACATCCAACCCGAATGACACTTCCTCGTTTAAAGCACAATTCATGCTGCACGTCAGCTAAGGGATAGCGATGAATACGAAACCACTCTTTTGCATTCTGAGCCTACTTACAGCCACCTCGCTGGCGCAACAGCCAGACCCGACGGAGAAGTTGATAGATAAACTTTCGCCTTTTTTAATCGACTCTGCTGCCG
The DNA here is from genome assembly GCA_046597185.1 of Burkholderiaceae bacterium. GTDB lineage: Bacteria > Pseudomonadota > Gammaproteobacteria > Burkholderiales > Burkholderiaceae_D > CAMBDR01. The sequence goes on from JBKJLF010000762.1 coordinate 4,143, forward strand.
GATCAGTGTCGGCAGCAAGCTTTTTAGGCGTATCAGACGATGCCGTTACTCATGTGCAAGATGTAAAAGACATCTTTCTCTCAGTGAAAAATTTAGCAAGTGGTAACGGCCAGCCCGTGATCGCATTAGCCATTACACCAGCAAGAACTGGCCTGACACCAATGAAAATTACGACCTATGCCACGAACGACTTCTATCGCTTGGTTGGGGCGCTAAATATTGGCTACGCGCAGGGAACAGCGCCATTCAATGGTATCGATTACCAACGTCGAGCCATTTCGATTGAAACAAACTACTACCTTAATCGTGACGAAGATCCAATCATTAGCTTTGCAAATTTAATCACTAAAAATGAGGGTGATTGCAAATTAGCAATTAGCAAAGCCATTGAAATTAAGGGAGCTAATGCAACTGGAGGGATTGTGATAACGCCCGTCGCCCCCCCCGATTTGGCTGGTTGTATTAAAAGAGCAAAAGACAATGTCCGTTGGAATGCTTCACAATTCTCATTCTCTGCTGCTACGGGCCGCATTAAACCTGGCAGTGGCAATGGCGAAGAACGCTCTCTTGGTACAACAGTTGCACTTGGCATGATTTTTGGCTTCCCTTTGGACGGCACGAAAAAAAGCGACATGCAATCGGCACTGGCATTCACATTGCGCCGAACCATTGATGCGCCTGTTTTAACGACACTGGCTAACCCGACACCGACACTAAAAAACATTTCACTCAGTGCTGTGCGGTATACGTTCGGTACAAAGAGATACCGTGGTTTGGTTGAAGCCAGCCATGAAAATTTGGATCAAGCAACCGCATCGCAAAGAGTATTTAAACGCGCGTTGGGCTTGGATTATCAATATCAACCTGGAATGTGGTTCAATTTACGTGCCGGAAAGCAAAAGAAGGTTAATGGGACCGGCGATGAAACCATCACTTTACTCAGCGTTAATATCACCCCGTCCCAAATAAAGCAATAAGCATTACCACCCCTTCAATTAACCGAGGATAAGCGGGGCGCAAGCCCCGCGCTTACTTCTGCTTTAACAAGATCTATTTGCTCTGCTCCAAAAATTCGTCATAAACCCAATCCTGCCCATTGTACGTCACGCCCGCTGGTACCGGGCGGATTTGCTCGGGCTTGCCCGCCAGCGCAGCGCGCATATAATCAATCCAGATCGGTAACGACAGCGTGGCCCCAAACTCGCGCCCGCCGAGCGACTTTGGCTCGTCATACCCTATCCACGCCACCCCCACGGTATTGCCGCTATACCCGGCAAACCAACCATCCACCGCTTCGCTGGAAGTACCGGTCTTACCCGCCAAATCACGCCGTCCAAGCTTTTGCGTGGCTGTCGCCCCCGTGCCCGAGCGCACTACTTCACGCAGCATTTGATCAACCAGAAAAGCATTGCGCGCATCCAGCACGCGTTCATTTTCCTGTACCTTGGGTTGCGCTTCAAACCACACCTTGCCGCGCTGATCCACCACTTTTTGAATCAAATACGGCTTCACCGCATAGCCGCCATTGGCAAACACCGAATACGCGCCCGCCATTTGCAAAGGCGTGACCGAACCAGTGCCCAGAGCCAGGGTTAAATTTTCCGGCTGCTTGGCCAAATCAAAACCAAAGCGCGGTAAAAATTCGCGCCCGTATTGCATGCCAATGCTTTGCAACACCCGCACCGCCACCACGTTTTTGGATTTGGCCAAACCAACCCGCAAACTCACCGAGCCATCGTAAACCTTGTCATCGTTTTGCGGCTCCCACACATTACTGCCATTGGCAATCGATAAGGGCGTGTCTTCAATCTGGCTGCCGGGGCCGATACCTTTTTCCACCGCCGCCGAATAAATAAATGGCTTCATGGCCGAACCCGGCTGCCGCCAGGCTTGCGTTACGTGGTTGAGTTTGCTCAATTCATAATCAAACCCACCCACCATGGCTTTATACGCGCCGGTTTGCGCATCGAGCACCACAAACGCAGCCGCAACTTCGGGCAATTGGGTGATGCGCCATACACCTTTTTTATCTTGCGTCACTCTAATCACGGCACCGGGTTTGAGCTTTTTGTTGGCAATCCAACTGGCGGCAAAACGCAAGCCTTCCCCTTGAATCTCGATTTCCTGATCCAGCAGCGCAGCCCGCACTTTTTTACCGCTCACCGCCAACAGCACCGCCGCAGGCAAGTTTTCAATGTACGGGCGCGCGTTGATGGCGGCCTGGTTGCTTTGCTCCGCTTCCAGTTCCGCTTCCGGCCCCCGGTAGCCATGGCGTTGGTCGTAAGCCAGCACATTGCGCTGCACCGATTCCCACGCCACATCTTGCTCGGCTTTGTTAATGGTGGTGGTAACGCTAATGCCGCTGGTGTAAGCCTCATCCTTGAATTGCTCAACCATGGCAAGGCGCACGATTTCTGCCACATATTGGGCATGGCTGGTCACGCTTTTGGCCGGGCGCACTTGCAGCGATTCTTCTTTCCCGGCCTGATATTGCGCCGCCGTGATGTAGCCCAAATCCAGCATACGCTTTAACACCAGATGAGCGCGGTGTTTGGCGTAGGTCGGGTCTACCACCGGGTTGCGCAGCGACGGTGCTTTGGGCAAGCCGGCCAGCAAGGCCGATTGGGCCAAGCTCAATTCGGCCAGCGGTTTGCCAAAATAAATATGTGCCGCACTGCCAAAACCATAGGCACGCTGGCCCAGGTAGATTTGGTTCATATACAGTTCGAGAATTTGATCTTTGTTCAGCGTCGATTCAATTTTATACGCCAACATTACTTCAACCATTTTACGTAACTTGAGCTTTTCCTTGGTCAGAAAAAAGTCGCGCGCCACTTGCATGGTGATGGTGGAGGCACCCTGACTCAAATGACCAGTGGTCACGGTGGAGACCATGGCGCGCAAGACGCCGATCAAATCAATGCCGGGATGCTGGTAAAAGCGCGAATCTTCAATCGCCAAAATGGCTTGCTTCATTTGCGGCGGCATGCTCTTGATGGGGATGAATTCGCGCCGCTCCTGACCAAATTCACCAATCAAGACTTGATCGGCACTATAAATGCGCAGCGGGATTTTAGGGTGATAATCGGTCAGTTCATCCAGCGCAGGTAAATTGGGGGTGATGATGACAAAGCAAAAGCCCAGCAACAGGGCGGCGCACAGCGCCAGGGTAGCGGCCAAGCCGACACCCCACAGGAGAATGGTTCGCATGGAAGAATGAAAAGGTAATCGAAATAAGCGCTACAGCGACAGGGCTTGAATTTTGTGCGTATCCGTCAAGCCCAAATCCGGCGCTTCGCGATTGGCCATGATGGTGTTATACAGGCTGCGATATTTTTCGTCGTGGATTTGGGTTTTCGGGCCGGCAATTGAATCATAGGTAGTGGCCAATACTTCTTCAGGCTTGCTGCCAAACAAGGTTTGCTCGTGCGCATTGTCAGGGCAGTTACCCGCCCGGTCCCAAAACACCAGGGTGCCATCGATTAAAAACAGACGATTACGAATGTTATGGCAAGGGCTTTCTTTTGCCATGGTAATAAACGGTGCAACAGACATCGGGGGTGCTCCTTTCAGATTGCTACTACACGACCAAATTGGAAACAATCCCACCAACAATGCCAGTATTGCCAACCTGGCTAACGATCTGCGTTTCATCATGCCTCCAATTACCGCTTTTGAATCAAAGCCAGAGCATATCAGCTTTTATTGAATTCGACTGTTTCTTCCCAGGTTGGTGGTTCGCAACCGACCCGGCCCACATTCACGCTGGCAGCCGACATGGCATGGCGTAATGCACTACGTAAAAAGTCCTGGTTCAATTCTTGCAAACCTTCCACACTGTCGAGATGGCCGCAACGGTGCATATAGGCAATCAAACCGGCATGGAAGCAATCACCCGCACCCACCGTATCCACCACTTTCACCACCTTGGTGGGGGCGTAATCAACCTGATGCGCGCGCGTGAGCAAGGTGGCGGGCTGCGCACCACGGGTGATGGCGATCAGTTCGATATGGGAATCATTGAATAAATAGGTGGCCAACTCAGACACCGATTTTTTGCCCAAACCCAACACTTCAAGGTCGTCATCACTGACTTTGATGATATGGGCATGGCGCAAAGCGCGTTTCACACCTTCGATGTAGGCTTCGCGATGCTTGACCGCGCTCGCGCGTAAATTGGCATCAATCGACACCAGCGCGCCGCGATTGGTGGCCGCGCGCATGGTGGTCAGGATTTTTTGCAAATCTTCCGGCACCAGGGCCAAGCCACCGGAATGCAATAAGCGCAATTGATCCGGGAAGGAGGCAACCAATAATTCGGCGCTGATATCGCGATCAGCCACATCCTGGCGGTAAAAAGTATAGCCAGGCACACCTTGCGCATCGGTATGCACCACCGCCATCGAGGTGGCGCAGGCGCTTTTGATCGAGGTGCCAAACAACACCCCGGCCGATTGCAGGCGTTGGGCAAATAATTTCCCGAAATGATCTTCAGACAGGCGATTGAGGTAAGTCGTGAGTACCCCTTGGCGCGCCAGACCCAGTGTCATATTGCAGACCGAACCACCCAGGCAAGCTTGATATTGCCCGGATGGAAGTTCTATCATATCAACCAGGGCTTCACCAATAGTCGCAATTGTCGAACGCTTTGCCGCCATAATAATTCCTTACTGATTGCTCTGTGCAAAATCGGATTAGGTTGCTTCATCTCTGGGGTCACGCGCCATCAGCCGCGCAACCATTTGCTGTACTGCATCGCCGTCAAACAACACGCCCGCTACGGCATTGGTGAGCGGCATTTCAATTTCCAGGCTGGCGGCCAGCGCGCGCACTGCACGCGCGCACGGCACACCTTCGGCGACATGGCCCAGTTCGCTGACGATCTGGGCCAAAGGCTTGCCCGCAGCTAAACCCAGGCCCACGCGGCGGTTACGCGACAAGTCACCAGTACAGGTTAAAATCAAGTCGCCAATCCCGGTCAAGCCCATAAAGGTTTCACTGTGCCCACCCAATTTGGTGCCTAAACGCCGAATTTCTGCCAAACCCCGCGTGATCAGGGCCGCACGCGCATTCAAACCCAAGCCCAAGCCGTCGGCAACGCCGGTGGCAATGGCCAAAATGTTTTTAACCGCGCCGCCTACTTCAACCCCAATTACATCGGTGCTGCTGTAAATGCGCATCGCGCCGCCATGACAACTGGCCACCACTTTCTCGCGTAGCGCTGCCGATTCAGAGGCAATCGTCAGCGCGCACGGCAAACCTTGCGCCACTTCTTGCGCAAACGAAGGGCCGGACAATACGCCGATTGGCAAATCAGGCCCCAATATTTCACGCACAATTTGATGCGGCAGCTTTTGGCTATCCGTTTCAAAACCTTTACATAGCCAAATTAAATTGGCAATGTCAGAGTGTTGCATTTGCGTCACTAGCGGCCGCAAACCTGCCACCGGACTGCCGAGAATTAACAACCCCGGCCCGGCAGCGCCTGAGCGCGCATGCACCAGCGCGGCATCAAAATCAGCCGTCACTTGCAAACCCGGCGGGAACGCATGGCCGGGCAAATAAGCGCGGTTTTCACGTGCCAGTGCCATCGCCTGCATTGCGCCAGCATCACGCCCCCATAGCAGTACACGATGGTGCTGCGCGAGGCTAATCGCTACCGCACTACCCCATGCACCCGCACCGAGTATGGTCAGGTTCATTGCATTCACATTATTCCTGGCATCTTGTTTAATCTAATCGCCAATTATGTCCGAGTTAGCCGTTTCATTCAAGCGTTCGCGTCAGATACCCCAAATTTCATTCACTTTCACGTAACCAGTTAAGCCGTCACGGTGCTTCACTTTCAGCCATCCCGACGCTGGCGGCTCGCCCAATTCGAGCAAAACGCCTTTTTCGGCAGTAAATACGATAAACCCTGCTTCATCCGCTGTGGCACGAATTTTGGCGCTCGCCACTTGTACCAATACATTGCGTTTATTGCTCAGGGCTTTCGATTCCAGCCAGGCCAAACCGCCGCTGGCATCGCGCACTTTGCTCCATTCGCCATAAGTGAGCACCACTTCAACCGGCATACCACGCGGCGCGATGAATACTTTTTTCCCTTTTTGCGAAGGCGCGTCAAACATGGTGGCAGGCGCGTTGGCAACGGATTTAAATTCCAGGGCAGCGCAAACACTGGTGGCCAAACTCAAGCCACAGAAAATCAAAGCAGATAAGCGAAATGAGAGCATGTTATCAAACAAATTAAACCTACTGGTATCAACTAAAACCAACAGCACACTTTACGTCAAATAAAGTGTGCCGTGCTTTTTACTGCATTTTTAGCGCAGTCTGGTGCAACTTAGTGTAGCTCAGCGTGCTTAGTGCGCCGCGCCATTTGGGGCTTGTTCTGCCATCGATTGCAGGCGTTGTTGATAAAACGCTTCGAAATTGATTTCGGCCAAATGGATCGGTGGGAAGCCGGCGCGGGTGATCACGTCAGCAATATTGGCGCGCAGGTAAGGATACAAAATGGTGGGGCAGCCAATGCCCAGCATCGGGTCCATTTGCTCTTCAGGAATATTGCGTGCTTCGAAAATACCAGCTTGCTTGCCTTCAACCAAAAACGCCACCTTGTCTTTGATTTTTGCCGTCACGGTGATGGTGACCGTGGTTTCATAAATGCCATCGGCCAATTTTTCGCCGCCGACATCCAGCGCCACTTCAATTGCCGGGCCTTCTTGCTCCAAAAAGATGGAAGGGGAATTAGGTTGCTCCAACGACATGTCCTTCAAATAGACGCGTTGGATTTGGAATACGGGTTGTTGGTTTTCGTCAGCCATGGAACACTTTCGTTTGGATTAAAAATGAACGGCACAAGCCATTCGGGTAGAATTTGAAGCGTAAAAATTCAAAAGTATGAATAGTACAAGAGAATCAGCCATTTTGCAGCAGTAAATCGAGCTTTCCTGCCTTTTCCAGTGCATATAAATCGTCATACCCGCCAACATGTGTCTCACCGATGTAAATTTGTGGCACAGTGCGGCGTCCGGTTCGTTGCATCATTTCTTGTCGCCGCTCAGGAAATTGATCGACCCGGATCTTTTCGATTTGTACCCCTTTCGAGGTTAACAAGCGATCAGCCATAACGCAATATGGGCAGACTGCAGTACTATACATGATGACAGGGTTGTTCATGAAAACTCTTTCTTGCAAAAGCTGAAAATGGTGTTGCCTGTTAAAAATTCAAGAGGAAAGCAAAACTATTTGGTGGTGGGCAAACCGGCAGCTTGCCAGGCTGCCAAACCGCCATCCAGCCGCACCGCCCGCTCAAACCCGGCAGCCTGTAAAATCGTGGTGGCTCGCGCCGATAAATTGCCGGTGCCGCACACCACAATCACCGCTTGGGCTTTAAACTTGTTCAACTCGCTGATGCGGGTCGATAAGTCGGCCAAAGCAATGTTTTTGGCATCACGCACATGCCCCAGGGCAAATTCATCGCTGCTACGCACATCGAGAATCAGCGATTTGCCCTGATTCATCAATTGTGTGGCTTGCAAGGGTGACGCTTTCGCGCCGCGACTTTGTAGCGATAAAAACAACAAAGCCGCGCCAGAACTCAGGGCAAGGACGAGTAAAAATATATTGGTAGTATTATCAAAGATGAATTTCACGGTAGCTCAATGGTTGTTTCAACTCCGGCATTATAAAATAGAAGTCGCAACACAGTTTCAAAAACTTTTTTTGGCGCGATTTTCCCCTCCATCCTCCATTTTACTTGGTTTTTTATTATGTACAAAATCGTTTTTATGCGTCACGGTGAATCTACTTGGAATTTAGACAACCGTTTTACTGGCTGGACCGATGTCGATTTGACGGCAAAAGGCCAAGCCGAAGCCATTCAGGCCGGCAAATTATTGCAAGAAGCCGGGTTTGTGTTTGATCTGGCCTACACTTCGGTGTTAAAACGTGCGATTCGCACCCTGTGGCTCACGCTCGACACCATGGATTTAATGTGGTTGCCAGTAAAGCATGATTGGCGCTTGAACGAACGCCATTATGGCGCGTTGCAAGGCATGGACAAAGCCGAAACCGCCGCCAAATATGGCGATGCGCAAGTATTGGTGTGGCGGCGCAGTTATGACACCCCGCCCGAGGCACTGGCGGCCGGCGATAGCCGCGCCTCCTTCGACGACCCGCGCTATGCCGCTTTAAGCCGCGCGCAAATTCCCCTCACCGAGTGCTTAAAAGACACAGTCGCGCGCGTGATGCCCGCTTGGGACGAAGAAATTGCCCCCGCCATCAAGAGTGGTAAGCGTATTTTGATTTCTGCCCATGGCAATAGTTTGCGCGCTTTAATCAAAATGCTCGATGGCATTAGCGATGAAGCCATTGTTGGCTTGAATATCCCGAATGGCCAGCCTTTGGTGTATGAGTTGGATGAAAACTTAAAACCGATCAAGAGCTATTATTTGGGCGATCCGGCCGCCATTGCTGCCGCCCTGGCAGCGGTTGCCAACCAGGGTAAGGCGAAATAAGCGCATGACTTATGTTCGGCATTCGTGGC
>JBKJLF010000775.1:0-4588 GCA_046597185.1 Burkholderiaceae bacterium
CCCGTCAGTTGCGTATCGCTGACGGTACGACCACATCACAGTACCAATCCGCTTGTCGCCACGGACACAAAAACAACCCATGCTCGCTGATTTTATCGGCGGCATCATAAAAAGTCACATCGTCCGGCTGGGTTCACCGAATATTTACACGGCAAGGAAATCAATTCGGCCAACACACACTGGCTGATGGCCCAGTCGCAGTTTGCCAAGCGTGTTGCACCAATTGCCGGATGGAAATCGTGCCGAAACGCAAGTGTACCGATAGATAAGATGGCCCCCCTTCCCGCTCCAATTGCCGCAACCAAGCATTTTTGTAGGGCGTGAATACCGAAAAAGGCGTGCCTGCCTGAGTCAGGATGTCATCTTTCTCAAAAATCACTTGATCTTTAAAGCTGCACACTTGACAACCCGCCTGTTGCAAGGCCAACGTCACTTGCCGATCTCGTTGCATGGCTTTCGGTTCGTAATCATGATTGAAAAATAATGCATCCGCGCCCAACTGCTGCACCAGATGCACAATTTCTGCTTCAGCCTCGGCATGTCGCACCAGCAATTGTCCACCTTGCGCATGCAGTGCGGTGGCCAGTTCTTGCACACAAGCATGATTAAAGGCGACCCGGCGGTCAGTTGGTGGCAAATCGTCCAAAATACTGCGGTCAAACACAAACACGCAGGCCACCCGCTCACTTTGCGCCAAGGCGGCATGGTCAACATTGCGCAAGTCGCGCCGGAACCAGACTAAGGAAAGTTGAAATTGCTTCATGCTCAGACACGCTACGGTAAAAGAAGTGTGCACAGTGTAAGCCCAGGTTCAGAGTGGCACGATAAACTCATAAAAATACATTGGAAAATTTTTGGAATTAGTATATAATTAGACTAAACGTAATCTAAAACTGGATAAAAAATGCGTAGCGCCAAAAAACCCCTCCCCGTGGCCGCCCCCAAGGCGCTCACTTACCCGCCAGCACAGCCGGGTGTTACGCCACTTGCCGAGCAAACCGTTAGCGCCTATGTGGTGTCGCCATTGCCGTCCTTTCCGTTTCGCGGCAATGTTAGCGATGTCATCAAAGGCATGCGCAACGGCATATTGGCCCAAGTGGCGCCCGACGTAGCGCAGCGTTTGGGCATTTCCCAAGACAAACTATTTGAAACCCTGCGCCTACCCAAAAGTACCATGAAAGCGCGTTTAGGCAAAGCCCAAACCCTGTCGCCGGTCGAACAAGACCGCATGTTTCGGGCCGACCGACTATGGCAGCGCGCGCTGGCCGTATTTGAAGACGAAGCCGCCACCCGCACCTGGATCAAGCACGAAAACCGCACCCTTGGCGGCGAAGCGCCATTGGCCCTGCTAGACACCGAAGCAGGTTACGAACTGGTACTCGACACCTTGGGCCGGATCGAATACGGCGTCGTCGCATAATGGCGGCGGACGATATAGTGCTGTGGCGCATCGCCAAGCATACCTTGCTGTATACCGCCACCGACTTATCCGGTGGCGGTGCCAAAATCACTGGCGGACGCTGGAACAGCAAGGGCATCGCCGTCACGTATGCGGCCTCCAGCATTGCGTTAGCGACGCTGGAAACCCTTGCCCATTTAGGCGACAATATCGCGATTCGGAATACTTTTCTAGTGAAAATTGAGGTGCCTGCCGCACTCTGGCGACAGCGCGAATGCGTCACCGCGAGCCAGCTCGACCCCACATGGGCCGCCGAACCACCCGGCTGCACTAGCGTGCACCATGGTGACAAGTGGTTGAATCCCGGGCTGTGCCCGCTACTGCTGGTACCCTCGGTGATTGTGCCGGAAGAATACAATGTACTGATCAATCCGGCCTACACCGCTGGCAAGCACAGCGGTGGACACAGCGATGGACACAGCGATGGACAAAGCGGTGGACACAGCGATGGACAAAGCGGTGGACAAAGCAGCGAGCACGGTATTGAACCGATTACAGCGCGGGTGCTACGCCAGTTTGTGTATGATCCAAGACTGTAACAAAACGGTCATTAAATTGTTTTCCTTATCCACAGGAGCGGTTTTTTCAAATGCAAAGGAAGCATGTTATGCTACGATGCAAATTTTCAGAAAAATCGAATCACGGCAGTTAAAAAAGACGGAGAAGAATCAGATGCCAGACTATGATGACGCAGCGCAACGCCATTGGAAGGACGCAAATTACTTACTGGGAGGAACCTTCCTGCCCAATGCCGACCAATTGTTTGGCCTTTCGGCAGAATGTGCATTAAAAACGATCATGCTCGCGCTTGGCATGCCAATGAAAAATAACAAGCCAGAAAATAAAAAACATGGGCACATTAACGTATTTTGGGACGAATTTATCAGCTTCCCCAATACACGCAATCAAACCCAATACCCTACTTTTCTTGCCACCAACAACCCATTTGATCAATGGCGAGTAGATCAGCGCTATGAAAATGGCAGCGCCATTACCATGCAGATGGTGATCAAACACCAAGCGGCAGCACAACAGGCGCGCAATTGTCTAGGTCAAGCGGTCTTAGACGGGCTTGTGCCATGAAAAAACCAATACCCATTTACTTTGGACAAGCATTAGAAATTGCCATAAAAGTAACTATAAAACTAGGTACCGCATTCGGCAATGAAGTCGTATTAGTGCGTGATTTTCGCGGACGCATTCGCCCGGTCTTGCAATCTCGCCCAGAAGACAATCAAAAACAAGCATTGGCGCAGCTAAAGCAGTATGAATCCGACTTGGCAAACGCCTTGGGTGCCTATGGTTTTGGCACAGGGCGTGCAGTGTTATTTGCTGATGAGTTAACCGGAAGTGCAACGCTACTGAATGAGCGACGCCTTTTGGAGAAAGACGGCGATTTGACCATTTATTTACTAGACAGGCAAATTATCGGCCAAGATTGGATGCGCGATCAATTGGCGCGTAAAACCAAAAACCGACGCGTCACCTTTTTTGGCATCAAAGGCGGGGTTGGACGTTCCACCGCGTTAGTAAATTGGGCTTGGCATTTAGCCGATCAAGGAAAAAAGGTGTTGATATTTGACCTTGATCTTGAATCCCCTGGGGTCAGCAGCAGTTTATTGCCAGTTGATCATTTGCCTGATTTTGGCATTGTCGATTGGTTTGTGGAAGATGGGGTTGGTCAGGCCGATGCCGTTGTGCGGGAAATGTTGGGCACCAGCCCGCTTGGACAGGCGACCGCAGGCACCATTCTGGTGGTGCCCGCCTACGGCAGTAAAACGGAAGATTATTTGCCTAAATTGGCGAGATGTTATGCCGAATTGAGCGGCGACCATCCGATGTCGTGGGCCGAGCGGCTGCAACGAATGGTTGAGGCGATTGAACAGGCAGAACAACCCGATGTGGTCATTTTAGACAGCCGTGCTGGTTTACATGATATTGCAGCGGTAGCGGTGACGCGCATGGATGCGGATACCTTTTTGTTCGCCATCAATAGCGCACAAACTTGGAAAGGTTATTCATTGCTGTTCAACCACTGGCGCAAGCATCCCCAATTGGGAAAATTTCGTTCGCGCTTACAAATAGTGGCAGGAATGGTGCCAGAAACCGGGCGCAATGATTATCTGCAATCGTTTAAAGAAAACGCATGGGCTTTGTTCGGTGACACACTTTACGATGAGGCCGACGCTGACGATCTTGACGCATTCAATTTTGACCTGAACGATGATTCCGCGCCGCATTCGCCACTGCCTATTTTTTGGCATAGGGCATTGCAAGAGTTTGACCCATCGGTCGGCGGCATTGATGAAAAAACGGCCAGTGAAGCATATGGTTTATTTATGGAGCAGGCTGACGAACTCTTGGCGTCAGCACAACAGAGAGAAATGGAATGAGTGATTTTTTCTTTCCGCATGAATTTCGTGATGCCTTGGTCGCAGCTTTGCCAAATGATACTTCCTTGCACGGTAAATCGCCAGAAAGAGCGCATATTTACCTTCCGGTAACGCACGCAAAAGCGTTGCACCCGAATACCATGCTCGTTGAGGGAATACGCGGCGCTGGGAAAAGCTTTTGGTGGGCAGCGCTTCAAAATCCACAATACCGCGCAGTCATCGAAAAGCAAGTTGGCCTTGATAAAGACACGCTGGTGTCAGTCGGCTTCGGCGAGGAAAAATTGCCCGACAGCTACCCTGGCAAAGATACATTAATTTCCCTGCTAATGAAAAATATCGATCCCCGGCGCATTTGGCAAACCATCGCATTCCATCAAGTTGCAGGCAAGAAAGCGCCCAAACCTTTTACCAGCCTTAAAGATTGGCGTGCACGGATTCAATGGGTACAAGATAATCCCGAACCAGTAGAGCGAATTCTATTTGAAATTGATAACGCCTTAGATGCCGCGCACAAATATCATCTCGTTTTATTCGATGCGTTGGATCGCACTGCGGATAAATGGGAACATTTACATGCATTGGTAAGAGGTCTCCTGCAAGTCGTCCTTGATTTCCGCCCCTATAAACGGCTCCGCTTAAAAGTATTTGCACGGCCAGATCAACTAGCAGACGCCTCAGTCACAAGTTTCCCGGACGCATCAAAGATAATGTCACAAAAATTGGACTTAGAGTGGTC
>JBKJLF010000127.1:0-8745 GCA_046597185.1 Burkholderiaceae bacterium
TGGAACACCAGAAAATACATGCGGAAGGAATAGAAAGCGGTAATAAACACCCCCGCCAATACTGCGAAATAGGCAAACCCGGCTCCGGAAATATGGCTATACCCGACGGCCTCAATAATACTGTCTTTGGAGTAAAAGCCGGATAAAAACGGTGTACCAATCAAAGCCAGCGAACCGATCAAAGAAGTGAGCCAGGTAACAGGCATATATTTGCGCAAACCGCCCATATTGCGAATGTCCTGATCATGGTGCATGCCAATAATCACCGAACCTGCGCCCAAAAACAGCAACGCTTTAAAGAAGGCATGGGTCATCAGGTGGAAAATGGCCACCGAATAAGCGGAAGCACCCAAAGCCACCGTCATATAACCCAATTGCGACAGGGTAGAATAGGCCACCACCCGTTTGATGTCGTTTTGAATAATGCCCATGAAACCCATGAACAAGGCAGTAATTGCGCCAATGATCAGGATAAACGACAAGGCGGTGTCGGATAACTCAAACAACGGCGACATGCGCGCCACCATGAAAATACCCGCCGTCACCATGGTTGCGGCATGGATCAGGGCCGAAATCGGGGTCGGGCCTTCCATCGAATCTGGCAACCAGACGTGCAGCGGGAATTGTGCCGATTTACCCATCGCACCGATGAACAGGCAAATACAGGCCACGGTAATCAACATCCAATCGGTACCTGGCAACATCAACTTGGTCAGTTCATCTTTTTGGGCAAACACGCCTTCATAACTCATCGAGCCGGTATACGCCAGCAACAAACCTATGCCCAGAATAAAACCAAAGTCACCGACGCGATTGACCAAAAACGCTTTCATATTCGCATAAATGGCAGTGGGGCGGGTGTACCAGAAACCGATCAGCAAATAGGACACCAAACCCACCGCTTCCCAGCCGAAGAACAGTTGCAGGAAGTTATTACTCATCACCAGCATCAACATCGCAAAGGTAAACAGCGAAATATAGGCAAAGAAGCGGTTATAGCCTTCGTCTTCCTCCATATAACCGATGGTGTAGATATGCACCATCAGCGATACAAAGGTGACCACACACATCATGGTGGCGGTCAGGTTATCGACCAGGAAGCCCACTTCCAGCTTCAATTTACCGACCGTCATCCATTCATACACGGTGGCGTTGTACACGGGCGCACCGTCATGCAATTGCATAATCGTCATCACGGAAATGATGAGTGCAATCAGCACGCCCAGAATGGTGACGCTGTGCGAAACTTTGCGACCGACCAGGTTACCGCAAAACTTGGTGCCAAGAAAACCTGCTATGGCCGCGCCAGCCAGTGGTGCCAACGGTACGGCTAACAAGAGGTGTGGGTTAAGTTGCCCCGCCATATTGAACCTTCTTCTATGTTGATCGTAGCTTGTTAATATTTCAAATCACATCTAAATCGCAACTATTTCGCCCTGTTGCGCCGGGCGGATGAACTTTATTTCCAATCAGCCTTGCAGGCTATCCAGATCTTCCACATTAATCGTGTCGAGGTTGCGGAACATGATGACCAAAATCGCCAGGCCAATCGCCGATTCTGCCGCCGCCACGGTTAAGATAAAGAAAACAAAAATCTGTCCGGCCGCATCGCCCAAGTAATGTGAGAAGGCGATGAAATTCATATTCACTGCCAACAACATCAATTCCACCGCCATTAACAGCACGATGATATTTTTACGATTCAAAAAGATACCCACAATGGATATGGCAAATAAAATCGCGCCCAAAATCAGGTAGTGGGCTAATCCGACATGGGCTATCATTGCGCTTCTCCTGTCTTGACCGGGTTGGCTGCCGAAGCAGCGGCTGCGCCAGGCTCTACCGCGCGCTCACTGTCGGCACGCATTTTTACCAAACGAATCCGGTCTGCACGTTGTACTTTGACGGCTTTGGCCGGATCAAAATGCTTGGTGTCTTTACGGCGACGCAGCGTCAAAGCGACGGCAGCAATAATGGCGACCAGCAAAATCACGGCAGCAATTTCAAAGGCATACACATATTCGGTAAAGATCAACTTACCCAATTCTTTGGTGCCACCAATATGGCCAACATTGCTTGGCGCATGGTGATCCGGCACCCAAAACCCGCGCAGCAAGACTGCTGCCATTTCAAGCACGATGACCACACCAATAATGGTCGCCATCGGGAAATAGCCCCAAAATCCGGCCCGCAGTTTATCGAGATGGATATCGAGCATCATCACCACAAACAGGAATAACACCATCACCGCGCCCACGTAGACCAACACCAGTACGATGGCCAGGAATTCCGCTTTGAGCAACATCCAGATGCCGGAGGCCGAAAAGAAGGCCAGCACCAAAAACAAAACTGCATGCACCGGATTGCGCGCGGTAATGACGCGGGTCGCCGCCAGCACCAGAATCGCTCCGAATACGTAAAATAATACCGTTGTAAAATCCATACCAGTCATCCCCATTAACGATATTTGGCGTCTGCTGCACGGGCAGCCGCGATATCATTTTCATAGCGATCACCGACCGCCAACAACATCTCTTTGGTGAAATACAAGTCGCCGCGCTTTTCACCATGGTATTCCAGCACATGCGTTTCCACAATTGAATCAACCGGGCAGGATTCTTCGCAAAAGCCGCAGAAAATACATTTGGTCAGATCAATATCATAGCGCGTGGTGCGGCGTGAGCCGTCGGCGCGTTGTTCCGATTCAATCGTAATGGCCATGGCCGGGCACACCGCTTCACACAGTTTGCAGGCGATACAACGCTCTTCCCCGTTCGGGTATCGGCGCAGGGCATGTAGGCCACGGAAACGCGGCGACATCGGGGTTTTTTCTTCAGGGTACTGTACCGTGATCTTACGCTTGAACATATAGCGCCCGGTCAAGGACAAACCCTTAATCAATTCCAACAGCATCAAACTGCGGAAAAAATCAACAATTGCTTCCATTCGGTTTCGTCCTTTCTTACTTCCAGATATTCCAGGATGATTGCATCCAGGCAGCGACGATGACCAAATACACCAACGTCATGGGGATGAACACTTTCCAGCCCAAGCGCATGATTTGATCATAGCGATAGCGTGGGAACGAGGCACGCACCCAGATAAACATCGACACCACCACAAAGACTTTGATGCCTAACCAAATCCAGCCGGGGATAAAGTCCAGGAAGGCCACGGGCGAGGCCCAGCCACCGAGGAACATTAAGGCTGCCATCAGCGAAATCAGATACATATTGATGTATTCAGCCAGGTAGAACATGGCGAACGACATGCCCGAATATTCGACCATATGACCGGCCACAATCTCGGATTCGCCTTCGACCACGCCAAATGGGTGGCGGTTGGTTTCGGCGATGCCGGAAATAACGTAGATCACAAACATCGGCAACAAGGGTAACCAGTTCCAGGACAGGAAGTTCAAGCCGTGTTCCGCCATCTTGCCCACGCCCTGGCCGCGCACGATGTCGCTGATGTTCAGGCTGCCCGATACCATCAGCACGATGACCAGCACAAAGCCCATGGCGATTTCATACGACACCATTTGTGCGGCGGCGCGCATCGCACCCAGGAAGGAATACTTGGAATTGGAAGCCCAACCGGCGATGATGATGCCGTACACTTCCATTGAGGTAATGGCCATCACCAGCAGCAAACCGGCGTTGACATCGGCCAGCACCACGTCCGGGCCAAACGGAATAACCGCCCATGCTGCCAGACTGGGCATGATGGTCATGACCGGGGCCAGCACAAACAAGGCTTTGTTGGCGCGGCCAGGCATGATGATTTCTTTGAGCAAGAGCTTGACGCCGTCGGCAATCGGTTGCAGCAGCCCGAGTGGGCCAACCCGGTTCGGGCCGATACGCACTTGCATCCAGCCGATCATTTTACGTTCCCACAGCGTCAGATAGGCGACCAGCAGCATCAGGGGGGCCACGACCAGGACGATTTTAACCAGCGTCCACAATACCATCCAGACCACCGGGCCAAGTAAGGCACTACCTTCTGCATTGAGTACACGCAGTAGTTCGTTCATTATGCACCCTCCCCGGCTGTCGTTACCACCTTGGCTACTTCAATCGGGCCAAACATCGCGCCCAACGCAGCGGTGCTGGCGTGCGCTGCGGCAATGCGTACCACTCCTTGGGCCAAGCCTTTGGCCAGCGCCGCTTCCAATACCACGCTACCCGTGCCTTGTGTGACTTTGACTTTAGCGCCTGCGGCCACGCCAACCTGTTCCAGGGTGGCGGCAGACATCCAGGCTTTCGGTGCGCTGGCGTCGCTGGTTTTTTGTAGCGATTCGGCACGGCGCACGATGGCGTCGGCGAAGTAAATTGGTACATCGGCCAGACGTTGAAAGTCTGGATTGCCATTTGCAACCGGACTATTCCTGTTGTACTGGGCGACCTGATTATTCACCTGCGCCGCAGCCGCCATCACTTCATCCCGCACCGCTTCGGATGTTTCGTAATCAAAGCCACTTAAACCGAGCAAATTACCCAACACGCGCAATGCTTTCCAGGCCGGACGAGTTTCGCCCAATCCTTTGACGGTGCCATAAAAACTTTGTGCGCGACCTTCGCAATTGACAAAGGTGCCTGCGGTTTCGGTGAACGGGGCAATCGGCAGCAATACATCCGCATAGTCCATACCATATTTAAATGGCGACATCACCACCACCATTTCCGCCGCAGCCAACGCAGCGCGCGCGGCTTGTGGGTTGTGGCTATCGAGTTCTGGCTCGGCATGCAACACCAGGTAAGCTTTGGCCGGATTGCTAAACACAGGCTGCGCTTTGCCTGCTGTCGGCACGGCTTTGGCCAGATATGCACCAACGCTATTGGCCGCTTCAGTCAGGTAACCGAATTTGGCCCCGGTTTGTTCAGCAATCCATTGCGCCGCCAGATGCAAACCACTCGCTTGCGGATGCTGCGCCGCTGCATTGCCCATGAACACGGCTTTGTGCTCACCTGCCAGCAGTTCTTTGGCAATTTTCATTGAATACGGTGTCACATCGGCTTCGGTAGCAACGATGGAAGCAGGCAAGACCACGCCCTTTTCGGATGCAATCACATACGCGATGCCAGCCAGCGCTTGCAGCCAATGTGTCGGTGCCGCAATCACTTTATTGGCAACGCGCATCAGGTTATCGTCATCGCTGGCATGCACAATGGTTAGCTTGCAACCAGTCTTCACGGCAGCACGCAAACGTGCGGCCAGAAGTGGATGGTCTTTGCGCAGGAAAGAACCAATCACCAGCGCTTGTTTAAGTGTTGACACTTCCGCAATCGGCATACCGAGCCAAGGCACGACACTGCCATCGAGTGCAAAATCAGTCTGGCGCAGGCGGGTTTCGATATTGTCGGAGCCGATGCCGCGCACGGCTTTTTGCAGCAAATACAATTCTTCCAGCGTAGCGTGTGGGCTGGCAACCGCAGCAATCGCATCGGCACCATGTTCATGCTTGATATTTTTCAAACCATGCGCGATGTATTCCAGTGCCTGTTGCCATTCCACTTCGGCCCATTTACCACCTTGCTTCAACATTGGCTTGGTCAGGCGTTGATCGCTATTCAAGGCTTCATACGAGAAGCGGTCTTTATCCGAAATCCAGCATTCATTAACGCCATCGTTTTCCAGCGGCAATACGCGCAACACCTTATTGTTTTTGACTTGCACAGTCAAATTGGCACCCAAACCATCATGCGGGCTGACTGACTTGCGGCGCGACATTTCCCAGGTACGAGCCGAATAACGGAACGGCTTGGACGTGAGCGCCCCCACCGGACACAGATCAATCATATTGCCGGACAATTCGGAATCCACCGTATTGCCAACAAAGGAGGTAATTTCCGAATGTTCCCCCCGGCCTATCATGCCCAATTCCATCACGCCGGCAATTTCTTGCCCAAAGCGCACGCAACGGGTGCAGTGGATGCAGCGCGCCATTTCTTCCATCGAAATCAAAGGGCCAACGCTTTTATGAAATACCACACGCTTTTCTTCCTGATAGCGCGAAGCACTGGGGCCATAACCAACCGCCAAGTCTTGTAACTGGCATTCGCCACCCTGATCACAAATCGGGCAATCCAGCGGATGATTGATGAGTAAAAACTCCATCACACTCTTTTGCGCTTTTTGCGCTTTATCGCTTTGCGAACGCACAATCATGCCCTGCGACACCGGCGTGGCGCAGGCAGGTAAAGGTTTCGGTGCTTTTTCAACTTCCACCAAACACATGCGGCAGTTTGCCGCAATCGACAATTTCTTGTGATAGCAAAAATGCGGGATATAGGTGCCGAGCTTGTTGGCAGCGTCCATCACCATACTGCCGGGCGGCACCTCAACCTTTTTACCGTCTATTTCGATTTCAACCATGGTATGACTTCGCCTTATACATAAGCCGGCACAAGGCAGTGCTTATGCTCAATGTGGTATTCAAATTCTGCACGGAAATTCTTGATCATCGCACGCACCGGCATCGCCGCCGCATCACCCAGGGCGCAAATGGTGCGGCCCTGAATATTGTCGCAAATGGTGTTCAACATATCCAGATCATCGGGCCGTCCCTGACCATGTTCGATGCGGTGAACCATGCGCCAGAGCCAGCCCGTACCTTCACGGCAGGGGGTGCATTGACCGCAGGATTCCTCAAAATAGAAATACGACAGGCGCAACAGCGACTTCACCATACAACGGGTTTCATCCATGATGATGACTGCGCCGGAACCGAGCATCGAACCCGCTTTGGCGATCGAATCATAATCCATATCGGTGGCCATCATCACTTCCCCCGTCAACACCGGCATGGAAGAACCACCAGGAATAACCGCCTTGATTTTTTTACCGCCGCGCATGCCACCCGCCAATTCCAGCAGTTTGGCAAAGGGCGTGCCCATCGGCACTTCATAGTTACCGGGTTTTTCGATATCGCCCGACATCGAGAAAATCTTGGTACCACCATTATTCGGTTTGCCCAACGCAGCGTATTTTTCACCACCCATGGCCAGCACAAACGGTACGGCGGCAAAGGTTTCGGTATTGTTGATGGTGGTGGGTTTGCCGTACAAACCAAAGCTGGCCGGAAACGGCGGTTTGAAGCGCGGTTGGCCTTTTTTACCTTCGAGCGATTCCAGCAAAGCGGTTTCTTCACCGCAGATATAGGCACCAAAACCATGGAATCCATGCAATTGGAAACAAAATTGACTGCCTTGAATATTGTCTCCCAAAAAGCCCGCAGCACGCGCTTCTTCCAGCGCTTCGTCAAAGCGTTCGTATTCTGACCAAACTTCACCATGGATGTAGTTGTAGCCCACGGTAATGCCCATCACATAGGCACCAATGGCCATGCCTTCGATCAGCGCATGTGGATTGTAGCGGATGATGTCGCGATCTTTAAAGGTGCCCGGTTCGCCTTCGTCGGTATTACACACCAGGTATTTTTGACCAGGGAATTGGCGTGGCATGAAGCTCCACTTCAAACCAGTCGGAAAGCCCGCGCCGCCGCGACCACGCAACGACGAGGATTTGAGTTCGGCAATAATTTGCTCAGCCGGAATATTTTCTGCCAAAATGCGTTTCAGTGATTGATAGCCACCGCGTTTGATGTAATCATCCAAATGCCAGTTTTTACCATCCAGGCCCGCCAGAATCAAGGGAGCAATGTGTCGATCATGTAAGGAAGTCATCAGTTATCTCCCTTATTGAGGTTGGTGACGTTGGTGGCGTTGGCGACATTAGTTACATTGGCTCCGAGTTCAGCCAGCAGCGCATCAATTTTGTCAATCGCCATCCAACTGCACATGCGCTTGTTATTTACCAACATGACTGGCGCATCGCCGCAAGCACCCATGCATTCGCCTTCAATTAAGGTGATCAAGCCATCGGGCGTGGTTTCCCGGTAGCCGATACCGAGTTTTTTCTGCAAGTATTCACCCGCGCCCACGCCGCCCGACAAGGCGCACGGCAAGTTGGTGCATACCGAGATTTTATATTTGCCAACCGGCTTGGTGTGATACATATTATAAAACGTCGCCACTTCTTGCACCGCAATGGCAGGCATGCCGAGATAATCGGCCACGTCCTGCATCACTTCCGGCGGCAACCAGCCGGTTTCATCCTGCGCAATCGCGAGCGCAGCCATCACCGCTGATTGCTTTTGATCAACCGGAAATTTCGCGACCTCGCGGTCTATTCTTTTGTATGCCTGCTCTGATAACAACATAGTAGCCTCAAATTGCTAGCGGTCAATTTCGCCAAACACGATATCTTGCGTGCCGATAATGGTTACCACATCGGCGATCATATGGCCCTTGGCCATTTCATTCAGACCTGCCAAATGGGCAAAACCGGGCGCACGAATTTTTAAACGGTAAGGCTTGTTGGCCCCGTCGGAAATCATATAAATCCCAAACTCACCTTTTGGATGTTCCACCGCTGCATACACTTCACCGGGCGGCACATGAAAGCCTTCAGTGAAGAGTTTGAAGTGGTGGATCAATTCTTCCATATTCGACTTCATGCCGACCCGCGCAGGCGGTGCCACTTTGTGGTTGTCGGTAATGACCGGGCCGGGATGGTTACGCAACCATTCCACGCATTGCTTCATGATGCGGTTGGATTGGCGCATTTCTTCAACCCGCACCAAGTAACGATCATAACTGTCACCATTGCTACCTACCGGAATATCAAAGTCGAGCAAATCATAGACTTCATACGGTTGCTTTTTACGTAAATCCCATTCAACCC
>JBKJLF010000134.1:0-9994 GCA_046597185.1 Burkholderiaceae bacterium
GATGGTCTCGTGGGAGACGGTATTTTCGGGGTTGTTGGGCCACATGGCTTTTAGTTTTCCTGCAATTTGTTGGGGGGACCAATGCAAACCCAGTTGATGGCGCACCACCTGAAACAAGACGCCATTTGCTTGCATTTTGGGGATGCGGCGCGGCGCAACACGCTTCTCCTGGCTGCGCTGGTGGGCCAGATTCGCATCGTACCGACCAACGCCGGGGGTACGCTTAAGTTCACGGCTAATCGAACTGGCCGACCGTCCAAGCCGCTTGGCAATAGCACGCATTGAGCAATGGTCGTCTCTCATACACATGACAATGGCGCGTTCTTGGGTGGTGAGGTGGGTATAGCTTTTTTGAATAATCATTTTGGCAGGGCAACTTCCTATGTTGTGATAGCAAAAGTGGCTCATCCACGCCCTGGGGCTTTGCCCCAGACCCCACCCTGCGGGGCGGCGGCTAAGAGAAAAGCGCAAAAGCAACCCCCATAATACAACCTTTGGCATGGCGGCGTTTTTTGTTGACCAATGTTTGCAATCGTGACACTATACTACAAAAAAGGTGTTGCACTTGGTTTTTGAGTCTGCCCACTGTTCACTGCGGCGCTGGGATTGAAAGCGCCGTGGGAAGTAAAAGAAGCCGCGCTCGATACCAGCAGCAACCGGATTGATTTCCAGGTGGCATGCAACACGAAACGTTTGACCTGTCCGGAGTGTCATGCTCAGCACCAGCCTATCCATGACCGGCTCAAACGGTCCTGGCGGCATCTGGATTTTTTTCAGTATGAAGCATGGCTGCACGCAGAAGTGCCCCGTGTGGCGTGCAGTGCGTGCGGCAAGACCACGCTGGTACAAGTGCCGTGGGCGAAGCCCGGCAGCGGTTTTACCATGTTGTTTGAAGCATTCCTGATTTCTCTGGCGCAGAAAATGCCGGTGGCACAAGCGGCAAGCCAACTGCGCGCCGGAGCGGCCCGGCTGTGGCGCAGCATTAAGTACCATGTATCGAAAGCGCGGGAAACAGCCAACATGGCTGGTGTGGGCCAAATTGGGGTCGATGAAACCAGCGTCAAAAAGGGCCATGAATATATAACGGTGGTACACGATCTGGAAGGCAAGCGCTTGTTATTTGCCACCCTTGGGCGCAGCAATGAAACCGTTGTTGCATTCAAGGCCGACTTCAGTGCCCACGGAGGTGATCCGGCACAAATCAAGCACGTTTGCATGGACATGAGCAAGGCTTATATCAAGGGTGTAACCGAGCAACTGCCGCAGGCGCAAATCAGTTTTGACCGGTTCCATGTGATTGCCATGGCGAATGAAGCTATGAACCAGGTGCGCAAGACCGAAATGAGCAGCGATGGCCGGGCAGTACGGGAAGCATTGGATGCGGGCAAGAAGAAGGAGATCAAGCCACTCTTTTGGGCCGTGCAAAAAGATCCGGCCAAGTGGAACAAAAAACAGATGAACATCATGTACCTGTTGCAGCGCTCGCGCCTGAAAACGGCACGGGCATGGCGTTTGAAGGAAGCGCTGCGTGATGTCTATAGCACGGCACTTGAGCCGAACAGCGCAGAAAAGGCGCAATCAATGATGAAGGACTGGATTTCTTGGGCAAGGCGGGCACGTCTGGAACCGTTCAAGAAGCTTGCCGTATCGCTTCAGGAAAAGCTGCCCGGAATTATTCAGGGAATGCTTGATGGGCGCTCGAATGCCTATGTTGAGGCGATGAATGACATGTTGCAGCAAGCCAAGACTGCAGCACGGGGATTTCGCAATCCTGACAACCTCATCACCATTGCTTATTTACGCATGGCCAAACTGGCTGACTTGCCGACGACACCGTTTTCATCGGCAAGGCAACGGCGGCAATGCATACACCAGTATGTTGGTGGGTGTCAAGTTCCACACGAAACGGCATAGAGCCCTGAACAGTCACGATAACCCTTAAAGTTGAAACAATTTGGAATACTTAATATATACTTTCCTACCAGTTTGCAGATTAATATTAGAAGTTCGCTTAATAATGGCCGGATCACCCAATAATTCAATATTTTCCTGAAGATCGGTAAACCCCAAATAAAAAGCCGAACCTGGATTAGAACTATAATTATACTGCAAGTCCAAGTTCAGGCGTTTTGAATTCCCCAAGGTGGTCAAGTTATTATTTGAATTTAATACATTTACATCCACAATCATTCGAATTGCACTGAATCGATCAAATTGATAATTCAATTTGGAACGAGAGATAAGATTGCGGTAGATAATCGCACCGCGCTGATACCTATCGATTACAGAATCAGTCTTGGAAATGTTTAAATATAAAATTTCAACTATTTTTAATTTATCATTAGGCTTCAAAGTCAACCATAAAGAATAACTTTCAAGATTGCCTAAAAAGGGTTTTATTCCTGTAGCAGGAGAATAGTTAATGACTTTGTTTTTTTCAAATGCAAAAAATGGCGAAATCCACTTTAACAAATTCGATTCAATACTCACAGAATAGCCATTTTTATTGAATCCGTTGTTTTCAAAAAATTCGTATGAAGTAGAAGCCTGCCCTTTGAAAATCAGACCGTCCTTGGTTCTTAGCGTTATCAAAAATTCACCGAACCAGTCTTGAACTTCGCTCCGAGTATTTTGGGTGTATTCGCCATTGATAGTAGCATTAAAGCTCTGCAAAGGACTGGCATTGGAAAAATACCAATTGCGCCCTATAGTTTGATCAAACTGTTTGATATCCGTTCTTGGTATAAATCCCAGGTCAGTGTTGAAATTGGGAGAAATATACAAATACTTCGTTAAATATTTAATTTCCCGGTCAGCATACTCCACTTGAATAGTAGAAAGAGAGCCATCCTTATTGCCACTATCTTGCAGCTTGCTCTTGGCTTGCTGCCCGGTTAGAAACCAATTGTTCGCTAATCTCAAACGACAATCTCCAGCAATGAGATTATTTCGCGAATTACCCAGTGCGCGATTGGTTAGCAAAAAACCACAATTTGACTCATAAGCAATATCATTTTGAATTCTAGCAACCCTTACTTTTGAATCTTTGCCAAAATTTTTATTTCCAGAATCCAACAATAATCCAGGTGCACGATCATCTGCAATTAAGGCACCAAGCGACCAACTGCCTGATCGACCAGTAATACGGGCTCCATATTGCGGGTCAATAATTCGACGAGAGAAAAAAAGCGGTTGAGGCGTTGCGAAGAAACCCGTATTCTCCAAGAAAAATGGTCTTTTTTCAGGGAATAAAACTTCATACCTTTTATTCACTAAATCTTGCGGTTCATCAGACTCAACTTCAGAGAAATCAGGCTTTACTGTCAAATCTAGCGCAAAAGAATTAGCGATTACAAATTTCGCATCCAATCCTGCTTGCACATTACGGCTACGTTCGAAGAACGGATGATCTGGATTAGCAGAATTTAAATTCTTCGACTTATCCAATATTATATGAGGAATTAACTGTATATTACGACCAGGGGAAATTTTTTCATTTATTGTCGCAACCGCAAATTGTGGAATAAATGCTGATTGCCTCGACGTAATATACGGCCAATATGAAGTCTCATTATTTCGAGCAATAAAGCGCCCAAGTGCAATCCCCCATTTTTGGACGTTAGCATCCGGGAATCGCAAACTTTTGAAAGGTATTGCCAACATTGCGACATAGCCATCCTTTGTAAGTTTCCCCTCGGATTTCCATTGCGTATCAAAAACATAATCCAAAGGAAGCCCTGCGGTTCTTTTTGCATCAAGCTGAACACCAAATGGATTAACAAAAAAAACATAAGACCTTTGTTTATCCAGAAAAGTATCCAACTCAAGAATAACGTCATCATCGCCAAATATATCTTCCCTGCGAGCAATGCGAGAACGAATTTTACTTGGGTCATCTTTTGCCACAAAAACAACATATAAATTCTGATCATCGTATGATACATATGCAATGGTTTGCATTGACGCCAGCTCACCATCCCTAGGGCCAAATTGCCTAAAGCCTCGAATTTCAAGCCCTGCATCCTGCGGGATTCCCGAAATATAAGCATCCAACTTTGGTTCATTGGCCGTTCTTGGAATCACTATTGCCTCACTTGAAAAACAAGGAAAAATACAAAAGTAAAGTATAAAGAAGAACGTTTTATTCATTTTTTTGGACCATGCAAATAATTTTACGGAAAAATTATTATAACACCGTTCAAATTCCTTTCATACCGTTCGATGATACCACAATTGTCTAGCAAAAAGGGGCGTTTTTGGAAACCGCGCTATACACATTTTTTGTGACTATTCAGTCGCCATGAAGCGGCCAGCCTTTTGAGATTGAATCCCCTCTTTTATTTGTCAGCAAGAAGCATATTCCAGCAATGTTCAGGCGTGACTGTTCAGCCTACAAGCACTAGCATTACCGTTTCACCATAAAATGCCTGCCGCAGGACTTCGAGCATACTTTGTCCCTGCTTGTGAAAGGTATCAAGGCAAGATCGAATGACAGTAAAGTTGTACGCGCCATCGATGGTTCGGAAACAGCCAGAGATTTTTTGCTTGACCTTTGGCATGCGGATGGCCCGCTCACCCAAATTATTGGTGAACGGCACAGTCGGGTCTGAGATAAATAGCAGCACTGCCTTGCTGTACTGTCGTAAGCGGCTGAGCAAATTGAAAGCGACGGACTGCTTGACTCGCCCGCGCTTTTCTCCGGTTTTGGTCGCTGCTGGATGAAGGGCTTCGCCCTCTCGCAAGATCTCCTCATACAATGTGCTGAAGGCGGCAACGTCGTCTGGTTTGAAAGCGAATTGCTTCTCTCGTGCAGCCTCGCACAGCTTGTTGGCATTGAGCAGGAAATCGATCATTTTTTTCGGCCAAGCCTGTTTCGTGAGTTCTTTGACGTAAGTCAACTCCCGCAGCAAATGGGCGTTGCACAGGGCGTGTTGGCATTCGAGTTGCCAATATGGCTGCCAGCAGTCATGAATAAGAACGCCTTTGTGTCGGGGTAAAATGGCTTGCTCCTTAATCGCATCCATGCCGCGTTTCTGATGGATTGCGTACCAAGTATAGTCACTGGTCGCAACCACATGCAGCCAATGCAATTTGCCATCGCCACGCACACCGGATTCGTCTGCATGCAACAGCGGCTCGGTGCCTAATTGACTGGCAATCCAATTGGCTTTTTCGCTCAGGGCCGCGCTCGCCTGGGCTACCCACAAAACCAACGTTCCAGGCGAAACCGCGACGCCATACAGGTCATGAATCAGTTGCGCTGCTCGGGCAAATGGCAACAATTGGCCCTGCGTCAGCTGCACGCCCAAGGCGCGCAGGTTGGGGCCATATTGTGCCGTCTGTGTCACGTTGACCGGAAATTGGCTGGTGTGCGATTGACCGGATTGGCAAATGCATTCCAAAACCCGATGCTCGGTGACACGGCAAGAGGTTATCGGAATATCAAAAACCTGCCGCTTTTCAAGTACTTGCGCACCGTCGTCTGGCAGCGGCTGCTGACACCGCAAGCAATGCGTTGGCAATGGATGATTTACGGTTTCATCGACATGCTGCGCCTGACTGAGCGTGGTGCCCTTGTGTCCTTTTTGGCCGCCAACTTTTTTGTCCGACTTGCCACGCAACGACGATGTTTTCTTGGCCAGACCATCCGAGGACGGTGGTTTGCTCGAATTGTGGCTGTTCTTGCCCATTCGTGCCTCAAGCGCATCAAGCCGTTCCAACAGCGTTAGAATCATGCTGTCCTTCTCTTCATGTGAGAGCTTCGACAGGTCGGGGGGCGGCGTTTTCTTTTTCATGACCGCAATGGTAAACCTGTTTGCTTTTGTTTACAATAACTTTTTGCGATGTTTCATAGGGGCTCTTAAGAAACAACACATAAAGCTTTGTTTTACAAGAGATTTTTAAACAGGCTGATCAATTGAAACCAACTTCATCCCGACAGCCCCGGCCCGCTGGCTCAAATTATGCAATACCCGCTGGCGGTGGCGCTCCTCAAAATACTCCTGGCCTTGGTCAGTATACTCTTGGCCTTTTGTCAGCATCGAATAGACCAGCCGCGCCAGCTTGTGGGCTGCGGCGGTTATTGCCTTGGGCTTGTCCATGCGCGAGCACATGCGCCGGAAGTATGCGCCCAACGCCGACTTACTGGTGCGCAATGCCGCTGCCGCCATCCGTAACGCTTGCGCTGCCCGGTTGACAGAGCGCTTGGTCTTGCCGCTCATGACCTTCCTGCCAGTGATCCTAGTACTCGGACACAACCCCAACCAACTCGCGAAATGCCCTGCTGTCGGGAAGCGTGACATATTCGTGCCGGTCTCGGAAACGACTGCAAGAGCTGTGGTTATGTCGATGTCGTTGATACGCGTCAGATCCACGCCGCACATCTTGAATAACTGTGTGTGCAGGTCGAATTTCGGCGAGTTGCGCGTGTGGCGGCTCTTGCCCTTTTCCGGTTTGCCGTCATACGCAGCCATCGGCTGCATTTGCCGCTCGATTTCCACGTCGCATTCGGCCAGTTGCGCTCCGATAAAGTCGAACGTATTGAGCGCCTGTTTGAGCGCAAACAAGTGCTCGGCCCGCCAGGTGCCAACCAAGCTCTTTGCAATCTCCTCTTCGCTGGCTTTGATGCGCGAGTTCTTAAACCCGGCCAGCACCCCGCCATCGCGCTCACCAGCGACGATGGCCCGGACAATCTTTTGCCCGGTCTCACCAACGATATCCGAGATGACATTAGCCAACTGGATATTCATCTGCGTGAGCGCCTTTTGCATGTGCTGAACCGTCCTCCCTTGATCGCCCAGGAGCGTCACGCGCAGTCGCCACAACGCACGAAGCATACACACAGCGTCGTCCGGCCGGAACGCGCCTGCAAGCAGGCCGTAGCTCATAAGCTGCTGCAACCATTGGCAATCGAGCACGTCAGATTTCCTGCCGGATACGTTTTTGACGTGCCGCGCATTGACTAACTTTCATGATGCGGCGTCGCCCACAACACCCCGAATTATGAAATAATCACAGAATCGTGATTTTGCTCACGAGGTTTTTTGTCGTCCAAAATCTGTGTTATTTCACGCTAACTTCCATGATGCGCAGCCGCAACGCCCCGAATTATGAAATAATCACAGAATCGCGTTTTTCCTGCGAGGGCATGTCTCACCCAAAATCTGTGTTATTTCACGCTAACAGCACAGTGAATCCGCGCTCAACCAGAAGATCGAACAAGGCAATCCAGTACACCCCGGTCGATTCCATCGCGACCGTGGTGACGCCGCAGCTTGCCAGCCAATCGGCCAGGATGTTCAGGTCGGCAGTAAAACAGGGGAACTCGCGCACCGGATTGTCATCCCTGTCCGCCGGAACCGCCACAAAGTGGGAAGAGCAACCAATGTCAATGCCGGCTGCATTGGGATGGGTGATCGTCAGCCCCGCCCCCTTTTTGCTCACCGCCTTTGCGGGGATTTTGTTGTTGCGTTGTGCCATGATATGCCTCATCATTCAGTTCAGTTATGAAATGTGGCGCCGCATCGGGTACGTTGACTTGCTCACTCTCTCAAACGGGATAGCATCCCTGCGGCTTAACACCGCAAGCACGCTCCACCAATGGCGATAACGTCACCCATGACCACGCTGAATATCGGGCAAAATGCACCATTGCACTGACGGTCTACCACTGCGCTGTATACGATTTTCCCACATCGCGTTCAGCGGTGGCAAGGTTTCTTCGGGGCGATTTGCGGCCGCGGCCCGATCACTTCGCTGAATAGTCATAGCTCGCCAATATAATCCGGGGTACGAGTGAATGAGAACCCGTCGTGTTAGGTTACGAGGTCACGAAACCACAAAAGGTTTCACGACCTCTTTCATTGCTCGACGGCACGTCCGGGCATTGTCTTTCATTATCGAGGGGGGGCGCATCGTTTCATGAAACTTAGGGGCGCACGCGGGAATAAATACGGGTATTCCTTAGTTGACCCTGAATATTAAGGCGATCCTTACGCAAGGTTCCCTCCAGTTGAAACCCCGCTCGTTCTGCTAAGCGCCAACTTGCGATGTTTAGTTCGTCGGTCGTAAGGAAAACGCGGGTTGCACCTAGTTGTTGCAGAGCGTGCTCCGTTAGTGCAGTAACACCTTCAGTGATAAATCCCTTACCGAGAAATCTACTGCGTCCCCAATAGCCGACTTCAAACTGACGGAGTTTCCAGTTGACATTATGCAAGCCACTACCTCCAACAAGTGCGCCTGATTCTTTATCAATGAAGAAAGCCATTAGGTCTTCGTTGAGCAGAAAGCGGGCATAAGCCCGACGACAGGACGCCTCCGATTCACTCAAGGATGGCGGAGGATAAACCCAGCCAAGCCATTGTTTGAGCTGTTCACAGGATTCAATCACTGCTGCGTTGAACATGGCCCCATCACCAAGGCGCGCAACGCGGACAACCAGCCTATTGGTTTCAATTGACTCGGGAAGTTGATCGAGTGCCAAGGATTGCATGAATATCCTAACGATTAGCGTTTATCTGCCGCCCCACAAACGTAAAAGCAAGCCGCGCAGCGGTTGCGGGTCGGGTAGCCAGACGTGGTTGCCCACGTCCAGCCCCCTAAGAACGGTGCTTGCGCCTTTCGGCGCACACGGCTCAAGCCTCAACAA
The DNA here is from genome assembly GCA_046597185.1 of Burkholderiaceae bacterium. Taxonomy (GTDB): domain Bacteria; phylum Pseudomonadota; class Gammaproteobacteria; order Burkholderiales; family Burkholderiaceae_D; genus CAMBDR01. The sequence goes on from JBKJLF010000134.1 coordinate 8,648, forward strand.
AGGCACATTTAAGCACCCGGTTTCACAAAGAATATATCATCTTTTTCAGCATATAACTGCTTCCTATGACACTTAGCGTGAAATAAGACAGATTTTGGACGACCAAAAACCTCGTGAGCAAAATCACGATTCTGTGATTATTTCATAATTCGGGGTGTTGTGGGCGACGCCACATCATGAAAGTTAGTGGAATTGCATGGCAAAATCTCTTTTGATGTTGAACATGGAGTGAAATTTTGCCGGGGTGCCGGGGGGATTCATAGAACGCCGCTGGCTTACTGCTTACTTACAATCCAACATCCCAGACCCGAGGAAATTCACGACTTCTCCACATGCCAGAAAATTCAGATTCTTTTATCTGTAATTGGTTAGCTAAGCCCAGTAAAAGCATCCCGCAAACTATTCCAGCAAGCTCCACATTAGTTGGGCCAAAACTTGGCATAATACTATTTGGAATTCGCTCCCATTCTATCATTTTAGGTTTTGGTTCAGTGGCCGCTCCGGCGTTAGCGGATTGATAAACAACCACACCATCTCCATGAGTATAGCCGCATGATAACGCTGGTATTTTCAATTCTCTGGAATGCTGAAATACCATTGATGCAGTGCTAAGTGGGTCATCTGCACTAACCAAAACAAAATCAATATCAGTTAGTAATTGTTTTATATTTTGCGCGCCTACTGGATTTTTTTCAACTATAACTTCGATTCCGTCATGGCGATCTGCAATAGCATTTGCAATTACATCGACTTTATGCTTGCCAACATCGGCGCGTTTGAAAAACAATTGGCGATTAAAGTTGCTTAATTCAACGAGATCATGATCAACAATGGTTAATGCCTTAATGCCAGCACCTGCTAACACCATTGATGATAGTGAGCCAATTCCTCCTAAACCCAAAACCAAAATTCTCGATGATCTGATTTTTTTCAATGAAAAAATTACTTGAGCACAGTCGCTAGAGATAGAACAAAAGAAAGAACAAGTACGACTCGTTGCCGGGTGTTTAAGTAAGCTTTGAACCTCATCAACTTCATCTGGCGTGCCAAACAATAACGAATGAATAGCTACTAAAGTCGTCCAAATCTGCATTTTTTCTAACGGTATAACTTCCGAAATACCTTTAGGACCATAAAAGCGTAATCCACCACTCTCATCTTGATATACGAAAGTGGCCGGTACTAAGATCGCAGTTGCAACACCATTTACAAAAACAGTATTCTCAAAAACTTTAGTATCCTCTGTTTGAATCAAATCAAGTAGATTTAGTGCCGTCATATTATTTATCCTAGCGATGCCTTGACGAAAGTCGCAGCACCGCCGATTGGCATATTAGTTAGGGTGGG
>JBKJLF010000511.1:0-6129 GCA_046597185.1 Burkholderiaceae bacterium
CACCTGTAACAAGCCGCAACTTTATATGATTGCAGGGTATGAATCCCAATCCATCCGGGTTCATCCAAATTGCTGCTTAATTGCTGCTTAATTGCTGATTCCACCTTTTCCATGAAATGAGGCTTGCATGAAAAATTCTGCTCTATTTTTTGTTTTATTGGCTTGCGTTGCCGGGGCGCACGCGGCCAAGTCGTGTGATGAACTCAAGACCGAATTAACGGCCAAGCTCGACGGCAAAGGCATCAAAGGCTATTCGCTCGACGTGGTTGACGCCGATAAGGCGGGTGACGGTAAAGTGGTCGGCAGTTGTGAGTTGGGTAAGAAAAAAATCGTCTACAAAAAAGGCGCAAAATAAGCCTTAAGTCCTGATCTCAATTTTGCTACGGCTCTTTCATCTTCATTTGCGGCATTTTGGCTACATTTGCTTGAACAGGTCGGCGTAATTTCGGCTCACCACCAATTCTTCCGGGCGCTGTTTGAGTTGAACCAGCAAGCGCCCGCGAAAGTCGCGCCGGGTGCCAGCGATATGGCGCGCCGCAACCACGGTACTGCGGTGGATTTGCCAAAAACGGGCGGTATCGAGTTGTTCATACAGCTCACGCAAGGGGGTGCGGATCAAGCTTTCGCCAGTTTGGGTAAAGACGCTGGTGTATTTGTCATTGCTTTGAAAATAGATCACTTCATCCACCGCAATCAGACGGGTTTGTTCGCCATGGGCGGCGCGTATCCATTCCAGTGCAGTGGGGCGCGGGGCTGGGCTGGCAGGGGAATTTGTCGCAGGCAGCAGCGTTTGCCCCAATTGCCCCAGTTGGGCCAGCAGCGTATGCAGCTCGCTTGGCGCAGTGTGCTGTTGCAGGGCTTGCTGCAGTTTGTGGACGGTTTTTTGCAGCCGCGCAGCGCTGGGTGGTTTGAGCAGATAATCGATCGCGCAATGTTCAAACGCTTCGATGGCGTGGTGCTCGAAAGCGGTGACAAACACGATGTGCGGACGCCGGGCGCGGCCTGGCTGCTGAGTGAGCTGAGTGAGCTGAGTGAGCTGCTGTGCCACTTGCAGACCGGTTAAACCCGGCATGCGGATATCGAGAAAGGCAATATCGGGGGCCTGTTCATCAATCACGCGCAAGGCCTCGATACCGTTGGCTACCTTGGCAATGATCTGCAATTGCGGCCAGCATTGCTGCAAGGCCTGTTCCAGATAATCGAGCAAATGGGGTTCATCATCGGCAAGCAGGGCGCGTGGCATGTTGGCTTCCTTTGTGGGTTGATGTGTTGGGTGCTTATTCGGGTGCTTATTCGGGTGCTTACTTGAGTACTTACTTGGGTGCGAACTTCAGCGGCAAGCGCAATTCAACGCAAACGCCGCCGCCATCTTGCTTTGGCCGCTCCAGCCATTGTATCCGCGCCGCGTGGCCATAGGCGCTATTGATGCGTTGCCGTACATTCTGATTGCCCATGCCGCTGCCAGAGCGTGAGCTTGCTGTTGCCGGGGTGTCGGGATGAATGCCGACGCCATCATCTTCTATCGTAATGAGCAGGTAATCTTGTCCGGTTTTGGCCGTGACGATGATGTGCCCGCCTTCGAGCTTGGGTTCAATCCCATGGGTGATGGCGTTTTCCAGCAAGGGTTGCAATAACATGGGCAGCAGCGGCAAGTGGCGTATGTTGGCATCGACTTGAATTTGGTAGCGCAAACGCTGGCCCATGCGTAATTGCATCAGCTCAAGGTAGGTACGCATCAAATCGAATTCACTGCCCACGGTGGCTTGTTGGGAACGGCTGGCGGCCAGGCTGGCACGCAAAAAGTCGATCAGTTGTTCCAGCATGTGTTGGGCCAGGGCTGGTTGAGTTTGCATCAGGCTCAGGCAATTGGCCAGGGTATTGAATAAAAAATGCGGTTCGATTTGGGCTTGCAGGGTGCGCAGTTGGGCTTCAAATAACAATGTCTGGTTGGTGGCGATTTGTTCGCGTTGCTGCGCGGCGAGGGCTTGGGCGCGCATGCGTTTTTGCTGTGCCATCAGGATGGCAAACATGATCAGACCAATGATCAGCGTGGTTGACAGGATGCGGCTCAACAGATTGCCATCTTGCGCCAGTTGCAGGGGATTGCGTGCAGTGAGCAGGGCAATCCCAAGCAAGGTGCCCAGTCCACCACACAAGCTGATAAGCAGTAAAAAATACAGCCGACGCTGCCAGCCAAGGGCACGATTGGGCCAGCCGCGACTCTATTTATCTACCATCAACAAGACCGCATGGATTAACAGGCCAATACAGTTGGCAAACACCAGGGATGGCCACAAGGTATTGCCCCAGTGGGCAATATTGCCATTTAGTAGCACCGCAAGTAAAGAAAATACGCTGGCAATCAGACTATTTAATAGCAGTGTGTAAAACAGGTTGCGCAAGGGCGATGCTGGCCAGCGGCGCAAACCGGGGAACATTTCCATCGGGTGCGCGCTATTGTGTCTGGGGTTGGCTTGCAGGGAAGTCATGCTATTTTCCTTGTTTGAGCGAAAGCGATGCGGGTGCTGGCACAGTTTAACGCAAACTGATGCGGGTTTGGGTGTGTGGAATGGCATCGCTGACGCTGAATTTCACGGCATCAAAGGCGGGCGGGCCTTTGTGTCCTTTTGGAAAAGTCACGTTATTGCTAAAGCCATAGCTCTCAGTGGGAATGCCCGCTCCATTTTGATCGATATGGCCGTTGTTATTGGCGTCGTGATAGACCGCGACGGCATAGTCACCAACGGGCAAATCGGTAAATTGAATCGGGTTATCACCCGCTTGCACCGCCACTTTGCGCGCGCGCACTGGTTGGTAGGGAAAGTTGGCGGCCTTGTCGTACAAAGCGACCATTAAATTGCCTTGGACGGATTTGAATTGATCGATTTGAATCGTCAAATCTGCAGCGCTGGCCAGATTGGCGGCAAACAGGCTGGTTACAAGGGTGGCGGCGATGGTGGTGGCGATGGTGGTAGTTTTGATAAAAGTGTTCATGTCAGGCTCCTGGCTTGGTTGGGGAAACTTCTGTGTTGGTGAAGAAGTGACGCCACTATAGCCAGGGCCTGGCAGGTGCGGAAAAGTATGCGACGAAATGCCGTCAGGGTTCGCCAAATGCGGACGGCTTGCGCCAAATGCAGGCACGATGGCCACCGGGTTGGATCAGCTTACAGTGCAAAATCAAACGGTTTGATTTTACCGTTTGGGGAGCCGATGCGAATTTGCCAGCCCGAATCAGTTTTATTGATTTGCAACAGGCCAAATCCTTGATATTCATGATCAGACCATAAATTGTCATACGCCCAGCTCATAGCGCCGTTGGCACCTGGCAGGGTTTCTTGCCAGTGTGCCAGCACCTCATCGGTTTGGGTATTGATGAATGAGTAAGGGGCATATTGCGGCGAAAACACCAGGCTATGCATGCTGGCACTATCACCTTGCGCGTTGCGAAAGGTGACTTTGCTGGCAAAGGAGGCATGTAAATCTCCCGCCAACCATACCAGGTGGCTGGCCCCGGCCTTGATGATGATGTCACTTAAATCGTACAACGATTGCGGGTAGGCATACCAGCCGTCGGATTGGCTGCGGCAGGCACCAAGTTGGTCGGCCTGAATCGGGCTTAAGACCGTGGGTGAAACAATAAATTTGGGTCGATCCGGGTATTTTTGCTGGCATTCGGCTAGCCAGGTGGCCAATGCCTGCATTTGGCTGCTGCTGATGATGGTCGGGCGATTGATGGCCGGGTCGGTGCTCAGTGTATGGTGGCGTGGCTCACGTTCGAGCCGGGTATCGAGCACAAAAAAGGGAAAGCCGGCCGTTTCAAAGTGATACCACATAAGCCGCGCGCGCGGGTCCGGGCTGGCGGCGGGGTTGGCGGCGCTGGCCAAGCCGTTACGAGGGCTAAACGCCCATTGATTGGTAACATACGCTGCTTGCGCCATCTGCTCGGACCGCTGGTCGTGCCAGTCTTGCGGGTAGCGGGCTGGTTCCCAATCATTTTTGATTTCATGATCGTCCAGGATCATATAACTGGGCAAGCGACTCAGTAAGCGTGCTGCCGCCGGACTGGCCCAAGCCTCTTGATAGCGCTCCAGCACCAGTTCTGGGCGGAGTTGACAATCCAGTACGCCAGCATTGGCATCGACATAGATTTGATCCCCCATCATCAACACCAATGCGGGCTGCCAATGCGCGCGTTTATCATGATCCAGATGCCTGATTAACTCGTCAAATGCTTTGTCGCCACGCTCAATTTCCAGCGGCGTGCCAGAATAGCGGCACGAACTCAAGGCAAAGCAAAATGTGCTTGCCGGGGCTTGCTGGTGGTGTGCTGTGGTGGCAGCACTGACAGGCGCAATGTGGGCAAAATTTTCGGGGTGGATTTGCCACGCCGTTGCAAGTTGTTTTCCGCTTTGCCTGATATCTTTCAATGTGATGCTGCCGCAATCATGTTCAATGGCTTGCATCAGGGTTGCCATGTCGGGAATCGCGGGAATGAGTTCAGGCTGTGGTTTGGCCGGGTGTTGGCTTTGCGCGTGGTAGCGACAGCAACAAATAATTTGATACGGACCTGCGGTCGGCAATGCCACATCACAAACGGCGATGGTAAAGTGTGGGTAAGGCAATACCTTGTGCGCCTGATAGCTATCAACCAGCACCTTGCCGTTGGCATCGAGCAATATGGTTTCCACCAAATCAATCGCTCTGGTCAGTTCTTTAGCTTTCACCCAGATGCGGCACAGCAAACCGTCGCCTGCGGGGTTTTTGCGCATCCAGCCAATAATTGGCCCCAGCGCTGGCTTGCAACGGTGAAAACTTGCCCCTGCCACGGTGTGGGCTTTGAACTTGAAAGCAGGCGGCTTTGCGAGGAAGTCACTTATTTTGGGAAAAACTTCTTTCGCTGCATGGATGCCAATTAATGGGTCGAGATGGCCAAACCCCTTTAATTCTTCAAAGCGAAATAAATCAGGCGAGAACATGCTGCCTAATAAATCTGCCGATTCTTTGGTACAGGCGCGATCAAATACATCATTTTCTTCGCCGAACAAAAACAATGCAGGGAAGCGGTAAAAGCTGGCCATATTGTCCTGGGTAAGGTAAATATTGCGACCATATTGATCAACCAGCCGCTCTTGTAGTACCGCATGTAAAATTTGCTGGTAGGTGCGCAAATTGGTATGGCCCAGTAAATCACCCAGCGCATTGCGCATGGTCGGGCTGAGGTTGTCGTGTTGAAACAGACGACCAAAGACCGCCGTGGAGCGATAGTAATTGGCCAAATCGGTGCGCACGGGTGTACCCAGTGGCGTGATCAACTTGGCAGCCTCTTCCGTTGGAATAGGAAAAGTCGCCAATAAACGATCCAGTAGCGTCGCTTTCCAGTCCGCAGTTTCACCATCGACACTACTATCGACAATGCTAAAGTTCATGCCATCACGCATCCATTTGGCGGCTGCTGCACGGATTCGGTTTGGTTTCGAGACCTTGAAAACTGGCCCCACCTGAAGCATGACGGCGGCGCGAATCAGCGATTCTCCGGCATCATTTTGCAGGCGGCCCGATAGTACCGAGATATTGAACATGGCCGAGCCGATGCAATGCGCAATCACATCCAGCGCGGCAAATTTTCCTTCGTAGCGTGCCAACACAAAGCGCACCGCTGCCGGAATATCGTTTTGTGCCACGTCATCCAGGCTCCATTGTTCATGTGACGTGGGCAAGGCAATGCTGGTGCGTAATTCCAGTACCCAAACATCCCGCCCTTGTTGGTGCAAATGCTGGGTTAAATTTTGCTTCATCAGGTTGGTGGTAAATTGCAGGCCAGAGGCACCAAAACCATGAATCAAGATAATCGGCGGCAGTGATGTCGTCAGCGTCGCCAGCTTTACCGCAGCCGGATAATGGGTCAGCTCAATCCCCGGCGGCTGGGTGGCAAGATTGGTGTCATCCGGCAGTGTGTTGACTGAAACTTCGTAGTGCGCAGGTGTGGTCAGCCCGTTTAGGAATTGAGAAAAAATAACTTGAACAATTAAAGGGAAGCCGCTATTATCGCGTCATGACTGACACGACGACAATTGAGGCAAAATATCATGCTTTATCCAGCAGACTGGACGAAGCTGGTTTGCGTGTTTG
>JBKJLF010000883.1:0-10439 GCA_046597185.1 Burkholderiaceae bacterium
GTCAGGCGTAGCGGGATCACGTTAATGGTGCGGATATTGGAAGTCACATCTTCACCCGTTGCGCCATCCCCCCTGGTGGCCGCTTGCACCAACACCCCGTGTTCATAGCGCAAATTAATCGCCAGGCCATCAAATTTCAGATCGACCGCGTATTCCACGGCAGCCGCCGTTTCGGACAATTCCAACCCTTCGCGCACGCGGCGATCAAAGTTGCTGATATCGTCTTCACTAAAACCATTGTTAAGCGACAGCATCGGTATGCTGTGGCTGATCTGGTTAAACTCCGGCAAGGGCGCGCCGCCCACCCGCGCGGTCGGGGTGGCCGGATCGATCAACGCCGGGTTTTTCCGTTCCAGCGCTTGCAGTTCGCGAAATAATACATCGTATTCAGCATCGGGAATGGTCGGGTTATCCAACACATAATAAGCATGAGAATGGCGGTTTAGTTCCGCCACCAGCGCGGCCATGCGCTGGGCAGTTGGGTTGGATTCGGTCATGAATGAAATTATCCGGGATTGACTAAAATTAACTAAGATTAACTATGATTAACTAAATAAGCGCAAAGCCCGTGCCGAGCCGGGGGCAATTTGACAGGCCAGCATCTCTTCATAAAACGATTTTACCTGCCCGGCAATCTGGGCCAGTGCAGCATCGTTAAGCGGGGTATTGCTGTCATCGACAATAGTGCCATCCAGCCGCGTGACCAGGGTTTTGGCACAGGCCACCATTTCCGCAAAGGCATCTTTTTCGGGGCTGACACAGGGCACATCCAGCAAGAGCGTGAGGCGGCTGGTGGTTTCAGCAGCGGGCGTAACATTGGTGGAGAGGCCAAATAAATAGCCACCACTGCCATCGGGCATGACGAAACGGCCATCGGGGCGCACATCAAACCCTTGTTTTTCCAGCGCCAGCAACAGGGTATTAATCGCCCACGGGGCACCGTTGGATTGAACATTGACGCCCAATTGCGCATCGTGTTCAGACACAAACTGGTGCAATGAGCGGGCGCGCGCCATCACATCCACCATATCCGGCACATCCGGTTCGGCCCCAATCTGGTCGGCCAACTGACGCAATTGCATCACCAGTTCGGAATATTCCAATTCGTTTAAGGCCGCATTGCGATTGGCCATTTGCACCCCGAAGAGCAGGGCAGAATAGCTTGATCCGTAGCGAATGGCTTCCCATTCTTCGGCCAGACCAGCGTAATGCAGCGGTTTTTTATTGGCGTGGCGTAAATTTTGCAGCAGCGGCAAGAGTTTTTCACCCGCCAGCGGGTGTTCCAGCGTCATGGGGATGACGCAATCGATCAGGTTATCAATCGGCGAGGCTATGCGTGGTCGCTTCACCTGCGCGGCAGGTGCCGAATCAGCGGTGGCGTGAGAAGTTGCCGACGAAGAGGCCGAATGAGAAACCGATGAATGAGCCGAATGAGAAACCGATGAAGTGGCCGAATGCGCAGCCGAATGCGCAGAGTCGGCCTGAAACGCCGACGCCGCGTCGTTGCCAGCTTCTTGCCCGCCCTCATCGTACAAACTTGGCTCAAAGCGGTCGGGCCGCATCAAGATGTCATCTTGTTCACCAGAAAAGGCGCGCTCCACGCTTTTACGCGCCCGGTACTCTTGCCACTTATTGTAGGAGAGCACGCCAACGATAAATACGCCACCAACGGCGAGTAAGCTAATTTGTAGGTCTGTCATGCTGCTTGCGCCTCTTGAGCGAAGTTAATCGCAGATTCCATATCCACCGCGACGATGCGTGATACGCCCTGCTCTTGCATCGTCACGCCGATTAATTGTTGGGCCATTTCCATCGCAATTTTATTATGCGAAATAAATAAAAACTGAGTTTGGCTGGCCATACGTTTCACCATATTACAAAACCGCTCGGTATTGGCATCATCCAGCGGTGCATCCACTTCGTCCAGCAAGCAAAACGGTGCCGGATTGAGTTGAAACATCGAAAATACTAAAGCCGTTGCCGTTAAAGCCTTTTCACCACCCGACAACAGATGAATGGTAGCATTCTTTTTGCCCGGTGGCTGTGCCATAACCTGCACACCGGAATCCAAAATTTCATCGCCCGTCATAATCAGGCGCGCCTGGCCCCCGCCAAACAGAATCGGGAACAGTTCTGCAAAATGATGGTTCACTTTATCAAAGGTATCTTGCAATAATTCTCGCGTTTCTTTATCAATTAAAGCAATGGCATCTTGCAAAGTTTTCATGGCCTCGGTTAAATCGGCGTGCTGCGCATCCAAAAAGTTTTTCCGTTCCGACGCAATCGCCAATTCTTCCACCGCCGCCAGATTCACCGCCCCCAAGGCGGTAATGGCATTACCCAGACGTGTGACTTCACCTTGCAAATACGGCGCTTTCAAATCCGGGTGCAATTTTTCAGCCAACGCCGTTTCATCTGCGCCCGATTCTTGCAATTGTTGGGCGAATTGCTCCTGATTCAAACGTGCCGCCTGTTCTTTCAATTGCCATTCCGTGATTTTGTCACGTTGTGGCTGCAAACTGCGTTCCGATTGCATGCGCGCCTCATCGGCGTGGCGCAATTGTTGGGTCATTTGATCCAATTCGTGGCGCGCATCGGACAAAGCACGTTCTTGCTCCATGCGTTTGTCCAATAAAACCTGCAAGCCTTCGTTGGTACTGGCGTCATCCAGGCCTTGCAATTCCAGTTGACCTGCAACAATACTCTCATTCAATTGTGTGCTCTGTTCGGTAGCCAGCGCAATCGAGCGTTTTAATTCTTCAATTTTCGTGCGTTGTGTTTTTTCCGCAAACGCCGCTTCTTGCGCGGCGCGCTCGGTCTCGCGCAAACGCTGGCGCGCCGCATTGAGCTGTTGTTCCTGCGTCAAGAATGCGGTTTGCCCTTCTTCATGCAAGGCTTGCAATTCGGCCAATTCGATATCCAATTGCTCGAATTTGGCTTCCGATTCTTCGCGTACTTGCACGTGCTCGGCTTCTTGCGCGGCGATTTCTGCCAGATCATTGCCAATTTGACTATGCCGCTGTTGCCAGCGCTCTTGCACTTCCGATAATTTTACCACCTCAATTTGCAGTTGATGCACGCCTTGGGTCAGGCTTTGGCTGCGTTGGCGAAATTCTTGTAATTGGCGCATCAAATTCGACAAACCGGCGTCGGCCCGCACCGAACGGCTGGCTGCTTCTTCGGCCAGCATTTGTTGGGCGCGTTGTTGTTTGACGATATTATCGATTTCTTGCTGTCGCGCCAACATGCCGTCTTGTTCGGAATCGGAGGCGTAATAGCGCACGCTGGAGCGGCTAATCACATGACCCTGGCGCGTGACGAAGCTAGCCCCCACCGGCAAGCTGTCGCGGTTTTGCAGGGCTGCCACCGCATCCTCGGCCACATAGACTTGATGCAACCAGTCTTGCAGCAAAGCGCGCAAGCCGCCATCATTGATTTGCAGCAGCGACAAAAACGGTTTCAAGCCATTCGGCGAGCCATTGTGCGCTTCGGGTGCGCAAGGGGTGGGCAAGGCGTAAAACGCCAGTTTGGCGGGCGGCGCATCGTTGAAAAAGCCGCGCAGCCAATCCAGATTCGACACTTCCAGCGCGGCGGTGCGCTCGCGCAACAGCGCTTCGAGCGCGCTTTCCCAGCCGGGTTCGAGATGCAGTTTTTGCCACAGGCGCGGCAGGGTATCGAGTTCATGTTTTTTCAGCCAGGGCTGGACTTTGCCCTTGGTTTGCACGGTTTCTTGCAGTTGGCGCAGCGCTTGCAGGCGTGCGTCGAGTTGCGCCTGTTTGCTGTGCTCCATTTGCGACAGTGCTTGCGCCTGCTTGCGCTCGTCTTCGGCTTGCACTTGCTGTTCTTGCGCGCTCTCCAGTTGATAGCGCACTTCTTCTAGCGCCATTTGCTTTTCTTCCAACTGCTGGCGCAAATCCTGCAAATGGCCTTCATCCGGGGCTTGCAAGCCGTTTTTTTCTTGTTGCAAGCGTTCGCGCCGGGTGGCCAGACTGTTCAAAATATTGGCGGCATTGCGTTGGTGCGCCGCTTCCAATTCCAGTTGCTGTTGCGCCTGCATGATTTTGCCGCGTGACTCGGTGCTATTGAGTTGCGCGGTGCGCCAATTGTATTCCAACGCGGGCAATTGGTCGTTGCTGTTTTGCGCCACCTGTTGCGACTCTTCCACCTTGGCGGCCAATTCTTCCAATTCCATGGCGGCGTCTTGCAATTGCTCTTGCTGCTGGCTGCTTTGGCGCAGCCATTGCTCGCGCTGGGCGGTGAGCGAGGCCAGTTGTGCTTGCAAACGGCTTTTGGATTCGATTACAAACTTGATCTGTGCTTCCAGGCTGCCAATTTCGGCATTGGTTTGATACAGGTGGCCTTGCGCGGTATGCAAGCGGTCGCCCGTGGCGTAATGCGCCTGGCGCAAATGTTCCAGATTGGTTTCGACATGGCGCAATTGCGCGGTTTGTTCTTCCAGTGCGTTTTGTGCCAGTTCAATTTCGCGGGCATAACGGGTTTGCTCGGCTTGCGCTTCATTGCGGCGCAACAACCACAGCAATTTTTGCTTTTCCTCCTGATCCGACTGCAAGCTTTTGAATCGGTTGGCCACCACCGCCTGGGCGTCCAATTTTTCCAGATTGGCACCCAGTTCACGCAAAATATCATCCACCCGAAGTAGGTTTTCGCTGGTATCGTGCAAGCGGTTTTCGGTTTCGCGGCGGCGCTCTTTGTATTTGGAAACCCCGGCGGCTTCTTCCAGAAACACGCGCAATTCTTCCGGGCGTGATTCGATGATGCGCGAAATCATGCCCTGCCCGATGATGGCGTAGGCGCGCGGCCCGAGACCCGTGCCCATGAAAATATCCTGAATATCACGCCGCCGCACGGCTTGGCCGTTGATATAGTAGGTGGAAGTGCCGTCGCGGGTTAAGGTGCGCTTGACGGCGATTTCGCTATATTGGCTCCATTGCCCGGAGGCGCGGCCATCGGAATTATCAAACACCAGTTCCACCGAAGCACGCCCGGCCGGTTTGCGGTGGGTACTGCCGTTAAAAATCACGTCTTGCATCGATTCGCCGCGCAATTCCGAGGCTTTGGATTCGCCCAGCACCCAGCGCACCGCATCGATGATATTCGACTTACCGCAGCCGTTCGGCCCGACCACCCCAACCAACTGCCCCGGCACCTGGAAATTGGCAAGATCGACAAACGACTTGAAGCCCGACAATTTAATGGAAGTTAAACGCACTTTATAGACAGTTCTTTACAAAAATAACATGGGAAGGTTAGCACTATACCGCAATCAAAAGTAAAAAATCGGTACGGAATCGGAACACAATGGGCGTAATGATACCATTTAAGGGGGTGTATTTTCGATGGTGCGGCGCAATAAGCGGTGCTTTCCTCTAATTTGCAAAAATATACTCTAACACCTCGTCGCCATGGTGGTCCAGGCCACCGGCTAGGTGCCAGCCGAGGTGGCGGTAAAAGCCGTGGGAACGAACTTTTGGATCGGATGAGCAACCGAGGAACAGGCGGCTGTGGCCAAGCAATTGCAAATCCAACATAGTTTTTTGCAAAAGTTGTTTGCCTATGCCCTGGTTTTCATATTCCGGCAGCGAGGCCAGCACCACCACTTCGCCGGTATCGCTTGCGCCAAAGCAGTAAGCGACGATTTGGCCATTGGCTTGGCACAGATGGCCAAACAGTTCGCCTGATTCAACCTGGCCCGACCAGGATTGTAAGGTGATGCCAAGTTCAGCCAGGCGGGTGGCAGAAATCGGGTTTTCACGGGTTTTTCCACGAATCACGATACATTCGGCGATATCTTCAGGGGTGGCAGAACGATATTGGATAGACATGGTGATGAGCCTCAGTTGTTGGCTATATTCGGGATAAATGTTTAATCCGCGTGCAAGGGCTTATTGTATTGCAATTGGCTATCAATCAGGGCGAATAACGCGGTGCGAAGCGTTCCCCGGGGCGACACACATAATGATACACTTTGACTCTCCCCATCCATTTTATGAGCATCGCAATGACCCCGCCCCGCAAAATTCTACCGATTGGTATTGAATCTTTCGCCAAGATGCGTCGTGGCAATTTTTATTACGTGGACAAAACTGAATTTGCCTGGCAATTGACGCAGCAGGCTGGCAGTTATTTTTTGTCACGGCCCAGGCGTTTTGGCAAAAGCTTGTTTTTGGACACGCTGCGTGAATTATTTGAAGGCAATCAAGCCCTGTTTCAGGGTTTGTTTATCCACGACAAGTGGGATTGGACGCGCCGTTTCCCGGTAGTACGCATCACGTTTAGCGGTGGCGTGCTCACCAGCCGGGCGGCATTGGATCAAAAAATCCAGGAAATCCTCACCAATAATCAGCAACGGCTTGGCGTCGTATGTACGCACCAAAGTGTTTCCGGCCAGTTTTCGCAATTGATTCAACTGGCCCATGAAAAGTTTGGCCAGCCTGTGGTGTTTTTGGTAGATGAGTACGACAAGCCGATTCTGGACAATATCGACAATAGCGCCACCGCGCTGGCGATGCGGGAAGGCCTGAAAGATATTTACTCGGTCATCAAAGAATCGGACGAGCATATTCGCCTCGCGTTTTTAACCGGGGTTTCCAAATTCAGCAAGGTGAATCTGTTTTCCGGCATGAACAACTTGCGCGACATCACCTTGTCAGAAAAATATTCGGCCCTTTGTGGCTATACGGATGCGGACGTGGACACGGTGTTTGCCGACCAGTTGCCGGGGCTGGATCGCGCCCAAATTCGACGGTGGTACAACGGTTACAATTGGACGGGTAGATCGGTCTACAACCCGTTTGATTTACTCCTGCTGTTTGAGGAACGCAGATTTGGCGCATGGTGGTGCAGCACGGGCACGCCGACATTTTTATTCAAGATCATGCAACAAAAGGGCTTTTTCACACCAACCCTGACCAAGCTACGGGCAGGCAGTGAATTGATTTCGGCACTGGATGTGGACTTGATGACGCCGGAAGCGCTGCTATTTCAAGCCGGTTACCTGACGATTCACCAAACCAAACTGTCGCTATCGGGCAAAAGTACCTTCACTTTGGGCTATCCCAATCAGGAAGTGGAACAGAGCTTCAACACCAGCCTGCTTGCTCACTGGAGCGGTGACGCGGGCCGCACGGAAGCCCTGCGCGAGCGGTTGGAGGATTTACTGATCAGCAACGACACGATGGCCATGCGCGAGCTGTTCCAATCATTTTTTGCCACGATCCCGCATCAGTGGTACACCAACAATAACATCGACCAATACGAAGGTTTTTACGCCAGCGTGTTTTACAGCTATTTCGCCGCGCTGGGCCTGGATACGCGAGTGGAAGACACCACCAACCTGGGGCGAATCGATTTGACGCTGATTGTTTGTGGGCGGATTTATCTGTTTGAATTCAAGGTGGTGGAGAGTACACCGGCTGGGCGCGCCTTGCAACAAATCAAGGATAAAGGTTACGCAGAAAAATATCGCGCCCAAGGCTTGCCGATTTATTTGGTGGGGGTGGAATTTTCCAAACAACAGCGCAATGTCGTGGGGTTTGAGGTGGAGGCGATTGGCGCAAATTCAGGTGATGCGGGTTAATGGGCAATCCACAAAAGAGATCAATAGGGTCGGAGTGGTTTTTTGCTTGTACCAAACGCCCAACATGCAACCATCCAGTGCAAAAAAAAAATAATCTCCGGCGCAAGCGTTTGCGCCCTTGCTGGTAATATTGATTTCAATATGGCATTGTTGCCCATGCCAACTAACCCTTGATTAAGATGCCATGACCGACACCGACGACCTTTTCTGGAATGATCTCTTGCTTTCGATTGAAAAGGGCAAGCTGATTCCTGTGTTGGGGCCGGATTTGTTGAGCGTGCATAGCGATGGTGCCGAGATGCCGCTGTATCGGTGGCTGGCGCAGCAGTTGGCGAACAAAAACCAGATTGCGCCAAGCGATTTGCCGCCGGATTTTTGCCTGAATGATGTGGTGGCGCATCACGTCAAAAAAGGTGGCGAGCGCAATGCCCTGTATTCGCAAATCAACCATTGCCTGGCCGATGCGCGCCTTAGCCCGGATATTCCCGCCTTGCATGGTTTGGCGACGATTTTGCCGCTCAATCTATTCGTGACCCTGAGTTTTGATTCGCTGTTGGCGCAAGCGCTGGCCAAGGTGCGCGCTGCCGCGCCACAGCAATATGCTTACGCACCGAATGATATTGGCGATTTGCCAGCGGGGCGGCAGGCATTGAAGCCGCCTGCTGGCGCTGCCACCGTGTTTCATTTATTCGGCATCGCTTCTTCCCCGCCAGATTTTGTGATTTGTGACGATGACAAGCTGGAGTTTGTGCGTGCGTTGCAAGAAAAACGCTTGCAACCGACACGCCTGTTTGCCGAGTTGCGCACCAAGCATTTGTTGATTTTGGGCTGCGGCTTTGCCGATTGGCTGACGCGCTTTTTTCTGCGCACCACACGCGGCATGAAGTTTGCTGACCGGCGCGAGCGCTCGGACTATTTGCTGGAGCATGACGGCAGGCGGGATCAGGATTTGGTGTTGTTTTTGGAGAGTTTTAGCAAGGAAACCAAGCCCTTGGCCATGAGCGCGCAGGATTTTGTGGTGGAACTGGCGCAGCGTTGGCATGAACGGCATCCGCCAGTGCAGGCCACGGCGGCAAGGGCGGGGACTGGCGCAGCAGCAGCTGCTGCCGCATGGGAGGCAGGCACCGAGCAGCCGCAAGATGGCGCGGTGTTTATCAGTTACGCCACCGAGGATTTTGAAATCGCCCGCACGCTGGTGCAAGGCTTGCGCGCTTTTGGCGTCGATTGCTGGTTTGACCGCAATAATCTGGAACCGGGCGCGGCCTGGGCCGTTGCCATTGCACACGGGATAAAACGCTGTGCGCTGTTTTTGCCGATTATTTCCAAAACCTCGGCGCACATTGACAACCGCGAGCGCTATTTTTGGCGTGAATGGAATATCGCCAACCAGCGTGCAGGCGGCATGGGGCCGGATTTGGCATTTGTGGTGCCGGTGATGGTGGATGAGACCCGGATTGATAAACTGCCGATTCAGATGCATGACACTTTCACCAGCAAACAAGGAGTGGGCTTGCCGGGTGGGGCGGTGACGGAGGCGTTTGCCAAGCGGGTGCTGCATTTGCAGCGTGAATTCCGGCGGCGGCAGCGATGAACCCGCTTGACAGCAACCCGCCGCTACGGCTGGACCGGGACAACCCCTGGCCCGGTCTGGCCCCGTTTGACGAAGCGGATAGCGCGTTTTTCCACGGGCGGCAAGTGGAAGCGGCGGAGTTGTTAAGTTTGATTCAACTCGAAGGGTTGACGGTGTTGTTTGGCCGCTCGGGTCTCGGTAAGACTTCGCTGTTGAAGGCGGGCGTGTTTCCGTCCTTGCGGCAGGAAAACTGCCTGCCGGTGTACCTGCGCTTGGCCCATGCGGAAAATGCGCCGTCCTTGCGCGAGCAGGTATTGCGCGAGTTGCACGACACCTGCGCCGCGCATGGGGTGGATGATGGCGCACACCCTGCCGTCGGGCCGGGCGATGCGGTGAATGCAGCGGCCAATGAAGAAGACGCCGATGACAGCCTGTGGGCGCGCTTTCATCGTCGTGACGCCGAATTCTGGAGTTGCGACAACCGTTTGGTGACGCCTGTGCTGGTGCTGGACCAATTTGAAGAAATTTTCACCCTCGGCCAAGAAACCGCCGCCGCACGGGCGCGCTCGGCAGCGTTTTTGCAAGAACTGGCCGATCTGGTCGAAAACCGCCCGCCGCCTTCGATCAAAGCTGCGCTGGCGCAAGATGCCAGCGCAGCCAGCCGCTACCAATTCGGCCCGGCCACGGTGAAGTTGGTACTCAGTTTCCGGGAAGATTTTTTGGCGGAAATGGAAGACTTGAAACGGGTCATGCCCGCACTGATGGTCAACCGGCTACGCCTGTTGCCGATGGACGGCGCGCAAGCTTACGCGGTCGTGACCGAGGGCGGTGGCGCGCTGGTGGATGATGAGGTGGCACGCTGTATTTTGCGGCTGAGTTGGAAGAATGAGCCGGAACCGCCGGTGCTGGTGGATGATTTTGCGCGGCTGGAAATTGATCCGGCTTTGCTCAGTGTGGTGTGCAGTGAACTGAATCAAAAGCGGCAGCAGGCGGGGGCAGCGCAGATTGGGCGGGATTTGTTGGCTGGGGCTGACCGGGAGATTTTGAGCGGCTTTTATGCGCGCAGCATGGCGGGGCTGGATCAGCGGGTGCGGGCGTTTGTGGAAGATGAGTTGCTGACCGATAAGGGGTATCGGGATAGTCATGATTGGGACGATGCGCTGGCGGTGCCGGGGGTGGACAGGGAAGCGGTGGCGGCATTGGTGGCGCGGCGCTTGTTGCGGGTGGATGAACGGCAGGGGCAGCGGCGGCTGGAACTGACGCATGATGTGT
>JBKJLF010000633.1:0-3111 GCA_046597185.1 Burkholderiaceae bacterium
AACCAGAATATCTTAGTACACGGCAATGTAAAGCGGTACAATGGCGGCGCGATTGCGTTGTATCGCCATGTATCGCCATGGTTCATCTGTATCGCCCTTGTTTCATTCATCCCACAATTTCTGTTGAGCACGCATTGACCCGGCATCGATTTTATTAGCATGGCAACCGACAAAGAACTATCTGATTTCCTCATAAGCGTGGAACGACGCGCTTTCAAGCAAGCCGTGTATGCCGTGCGCAAAGACGAGGCAGCGTTGGATATTGTCCAGGATGCCATGATCAAGCTTTCCGAAAAATATGGCGACAAGCCTGCCGCCGAACTACCGATGCTATTTCAACGTATTTTGCAAAACACGATGAATGATTATTTCCGTCGTGAAAAAGTGCGCAATACCTGGGTCAGTTTATTTTCCAGTATGGGCGGCTCACAGGAAGACAGCGATGACTTCGATCTGTTAGAATCACTGGAAGCACAAGAAGGTAGTGTGGCGGCAGAATCGTCGGCAGACAAAGTTGAACGTATGCAAGTTTTGCAAATGATCGATGATGAAATACAAAAGCTGCCAACACGTCAACGGGAAGCGTTCCTTATGCGTTACTGGGAAGATATGGACGTCGCTGAGACAGCGGCGGCAATGGGCTGCAGCGAAGGAAGTGTCAAAACGCATTGTTCACGCGCAACACACGCCTTGGCTCAGTCGCTCAAAGCAAAGGGGATACACTTATGAAAAACCAAGCAAAATTTGATTCAAGCTTCAATGAAGTGGACTTTGCATCCAAAGTTCGCTATGCTTTGAATGAAAATCTGGATAATTTACCATCTTCCGCCACTGATCGGTTGGCATCGGCACGTCAAAATGCTGTCGCCCGCAAAAAGAAAAGTACCGCACCCGCATTCCAACCTGTATTTATTCCACAACTGGCCAATTCAGGTTCCGGGCGCAAGGTGGGCATGCCGATGTGGAGCCGCATGGGCGTTATTCTTCCTTTATTGGTGTTGGCCGCAGGCTTAATTGGCATTTATCAATACGAGGCACAACAGCGTATTAATGAAACGGCTGATATTGATGCCTTGGTACTGGCTGACGAATTGCCGATTTCCGCTTATCTCGATCATGGTTTCAACGCCTTTTTGACCAAGCCGGATGCGACATCGTCGGGTGCCGCTCAGCACGGAGAATAAGTGTGGTTGATTTTTTAAACACCACACGCCCAAGCCAAAGTACTCCAAAAATGTTGCGCAGTGCGTTGCGCAGTGCGTTGGTTGGCGCTTGCATTACCTTGTTTCTGCTTCATTTTTCAAACGCTGCCTGGAGTCAGGCAGCATCAACACCCAATTCCAGCGCAGCCGCAATGGCAGCAACAGCCAATACTGCATCGTCTGGTACCAAGGCTGCCATCCCCGCCAAAGCCCCCATACCTGCCATTAATATACTCACACCGTCAAGTGGCCCGGCTTGGCGCGATCTGACACCTGCACAGCAGCAGGCACTTTCGCCCCTGACCTCCGAATGGAATAAATTAGGCCCGGCGCGCAAGAATAAATGGCTGCAAATTGCCGAGAAATACGCCAAAATGACCCCGGATGAGCAACAACGCTTGCAAGAGAAAATGCGCGACTGGGCCAAAATGACGCCGGAGCAACGGCGTACTGCGCGTGAAAACTATACCAATAGCAAAAAAATTGCGCCCGTGCAAAAAACCGAGAAGTGGCAAGAATATCAACAACTACCCGAAGAGCAAAAGAAGAAGCTTGCTGCGGATGTGCCTGTAAAAAAACAGGTCACCAATATCCCCTCGCCTTCGACTGCGGCCAACAATAAGGTAGGACTACCCTTAAAATCGGTTACACGCCCTGCCCCCTCTGTCAAACCGGGCAACGCGCCCAAACCTGTTTCAAGCGCGGCGGCCAGCGCAGCAGCTAGTGCGGTGACCAGCACATCTGGCAACGCGACAGCGGGAACGCCTGCCAGTGCGGCGAGCATTCCTGCTGGCAACCCCGCCATTGCGCCAGCAACAAGTGGTGCTGCCAACGCCAGCACGACATCCACTCCCCCTCAATCCAGTCAAACCAAATAAGCTGTGCAAACTTATCCAACCCCGCGCCTGCGTCGGCGCTTAATGACCATTATTTACGAAGGCTTGATTCTTTTTGGGCTGTGTTATGTCGTCGCAGGCATTTTTGACATTAACACCAATAGCCGCCACGCACTCAAATTACGCCATGCGCGCGAAGCTTTGGTATTTATTACGATAGGCATTTATTTTATTTATTTTTGGCTCAAAAGTGGCCAAACCCTGCCCATGCAAACCTGGCGTATTAAACTGGTATCAGCCGATGGCAAGCCAGTCAGCCCACGTCAAGCGGTGCTGCGTTACCTGTTTTCATGGCTGTGGTTTATGCCAGCGATACTCATCTGTTGGGCCCTGGGCTTAAAATTTCCTGTGATTTTCGCCGTCATAGGATTGGGTATGGTGCTGTGGGCAATGGGAATTTGGCTAGACCCGGATCGACAATTTATCCATGACCGGATGGCAGGCACGCGCCTGATTCAGGTATCCGCTGTGCCCTTGCCTGCGCGCGCAGGCAAGGAACCCTGAAAATTCGCAACCACGCCTACTTGATCACCCGATAGCAAGGCGTATAAGTCTTGCCCGGTAGCTTCATGCGTTGCTGCTGCACAAAAGATGTCAGCAACGCATCCATTGGTTCAGCAATTTCCGGGTCGCCGCTGATTTCAAAATGGCCAAATTGCTCAATCGCACGGATGCCATCATCTTTTACATTGCCCGCCACCACGCCTGAAAACGCGCGCCGCAAGTTTGCCGCCAACATATGGTTCGGTTGATTTTTATGCAGCATCAGGTTTCGCATATTCTCATGGGTCGGAATAAACGGGCGTTGGAATTCTGGATCAATGCGCAACATCCAATTATAGTAATAGGCATCGCTATGTTCTTTGCGGAAAGCGCGCACTTCTTTAATGCCTTCCTGCATTTCGCGCGCCACCGCTTCGGGATTATCAATAATAATTTTGTAATGGCTTTGCGCTTCCAGCCCCAGCGTATCAGCAATAAATTGATCCACCTGCTTAAAATAATCGCGCGCT
>JBKJLF010000650.1:0-3649 GCA_046597185.1 Burkholderiaceae bacterium
GTAATCGGGTCGAAAGTACCGGGGTAAACCGCGATACGACTACTTGCTGGGGTCATGCTGGCTGCCCTGATGAACTGGGCGACAGTGTAACAACTTCATGCCGAAACAACCGATACCAGACCTGGCGGGTACTGCCTTCGCGATAAAGTTGATATGAACTTGGCACTTCTATCTGCGTGGTGCGCCCGGTTTCGATATAAACCCAGGCAATATCCGCCAACCAAGGGCTGAGTAGCGGAAGAATTCGCTGCGCATAATCGGTAGCAAATGGCGGATCGATGAAAACTACATCAAATTGATCTGAATGCGGTCGACTGAGCCATGAAAAACTGTCGCTGGTTTCAATCTTGATGTTGTTGGCTTCAAGTCGCCTCGCAGTTTCACGCAACGAATTGGCCAAATCTGGAACTTTTTCCAGCAGCACCGCTTTTGCCGCTCCACGCGAGGCCGCCTCGAAGCCCAGAGCGCCGGTACCCGCAAAACAGTCCAATACCCGTTTACCGGGAATTTGTGATTGCAACCAATTGAACAGGGTTTCGCGCACGCGATCGCTCGTAGGCCGCAAGCCAGGATAACTTTCTACCGGCAATTTCGAGCCACGCCATTGCCCGGAAATAATGCGGACTTGGCCAAACGCTGGTTTATTCATAGGGTCTGGGCATGGATGTTAAGATTGGCCCTATTGTCTGCGATTGAATGAAGCAATGTTTGATTTTTTTAAGAAAAAACCTGTAAGCCCCGAATCCGGCAAAGCTTTGCCAACCGAAGCCGTTGTAGAAGTTCCGCCAGCGGCACTGCCCGCTGCACCCGGAAAACTGGGCTGGCGCGAGCGCCTCAAATCCAGTCTGTTTGCCGTGGGTATTGGCGGCCTGTTCGCCAAAAACCCTAAACTTGATGAAGACTTGCTAGATGGAATTGAAACAGCTTTGATCTCGGCCGATGTAGGCGTGAAGGCGACTACGGAAATTGTTCAGAAATTACGGCATGGCATCAAGGTGCACGAATACGCCGATGCGCAAGCCTTATTGAAAAGTTTGCGACGGGATTTACTGAACATCCTGAAGCCGATTGCCATCCCACTTTCATTCGATGGCGTTGAAAAACCTTTTGTGATTTTGACCGTCGGCGTCAATGGCGTTGGTAAAACCACCACGATCGGCAAGTTGGCGCGCCGTTTTCAATCCGAAGGCCGCAGTATGATGCTGGCCGCCGGCGATACTTTTCGCGCTGCTGCTGTCGAACAATTAAAAGTCTGGGGCGAACGCAATAATGTCGTTGTCATCGCGCAGGGCCAGGATGCCGATCCGGCCTCGGTCACCTTCGACGCGCTGCAAGCTGCCAAAGCCCGAGGATTTGATGTCTTGATTGCCGACACAGCAGGGCGTTTGCATACGCAAGCCGGGCTGATGGCAGAGCTTGGAAAAATTCGTCGCGTGCTAAGTAAAGTTGATATCACCGCACCGCATGAAGTACTGATGGTGATTGACGGCACCACTGGGCAAAACGCGATCAATCAATTACGTGCCTTTCACGCTTCCGTCAACGTGACTGGACTTGTAGTCACGAAACTCGACGGCACCGCAAAAGGCGGTGTGTTGTTTGCCTTGGCGCGAGAATTTAATATCCCGATTCGTTTCGTCGGTCTTGGCGAACAACTGGAAGATTTACGCGTGTTTGATCCCGAAGCTTTTGTCGATGCTTTATTGCCGGAACACATCGACGCATGAGCTTAAGCAAACGAGCGCGCCGCATCTGGATTTTTCTTGTCGGCTTAGGTCTGGTTTTGGTCGTCGGTGCATGGTGGGTAAACAAGCAGCTTGAACCAACCAGGCTCACGCATACCGTGCTTGGAAAACTTGGAAAAGAATTGAATCTGACATTTCAATTCGAGGGCGTGCCCAGTTATGCCATGAAACCCGAACCACGCTTGGTATTACCCAATTTTCAGGTTATCAATCCTGCCGATGGCAAAATTTTTCTCACGGCAAAACGCGTTGAAATATCTCTGCCTTGGAGCACCATACTCGGCGACACCCCGCATATCACAAGAATTGAAGCCGACGAACCCGTGCTTACACTTCCGGGTTTACTAGCTTGGCAAGCTACACGTCCACCCACTCCATTCAAAGTCCCTACCTTTACCAGCGGCCTGAAAATAAATAATGGCCAACTCATTGATAATGGCTATTCGATAAGCCAAATACAGTTGTCGCTTCCGCATCTGGAAGACCAGAAAGAAATTGAAGCAAAAGTTTCGGGGCTCTTTCGACAAGGAAAAACAAGTATTGGTTTCGATGGCCCGCTTACCATTGCAAAAGCCGGATTGAATTCCGAATTTATGCTTGAAAGCAAAGGTGAGCTTAATTTCGGTGATAAGCCACTGCCCTATCAAATTAAAACACAGGGCACATTTGCCATTCTGGAAAAAAGTTTCGACATCAATAGCAAAACTTTAAGCTGGATGGGCGAATCACCACTGCCAAACCTGCAGGCTAATTTGAATTTAAGTGTTGGCGATAACCTCAAGATTGACAGTAACGGAATTATTTCCGAGTGGCCAAAAGACTGGCCAACCTTACCTGCGCCCTTAAACCAGCAAACAAAGAATATTCCCTATCAATTGAATTACGCCGGCAAACTTGATTTCTCGGATGCCATTGCCTTGAAACTCGATATTGATAAAAGCCAATTCAGCAGCTCGATACGCATTGCCGACATGCAGCAATGGATCGAACAAACGGATGGCTCTCCGCTGCCGCCTTTACAGGGAAAATTCGATACGCCAATCATTCAACTCGATGGCGTGCGCCTTGAAGGTGTCAGCATCGAAATCATGCCGGACGCAGTCAAATAATGTTTTCTAAGCAATTGCTGAAGTGGTTCGACAAACATGGCCGTCACGATCTTCCTTGGCAACATCCGCGTACCCCGTATCGGGTGTGGCTATCGGAAATCATGTTGCAACAGACGCAAGTTGCAACCGTCATTCCCTACTTCGAAAAATTTTTGCAAATATTTCCGGATTTAAAATCTCTGGCGAACGCTGAGCTCGATGATGTTGTCGTACTGTGGGCGGGTTTGGGTTATTACACACGTGCCCGGAACCTGCATCGCTCTGCAAAAATTTGCATCGAAACTCACCTTTGCGAGTTGCCCAATTCACTGGATGAATTAATTGCCCTGCCAGGTATTGGCCGTTCAACTGCCGCTGCCATTTTGTCGCAAGCGCATGACCAGCCATTCGCAATTCTTGATGGGAATGTAAAACGTACTTTGAGTCGTTATTTTGGCATTACTGGCTGGCCAGGCTCCCCGGCAGTTGAGAAAACACTTTGGGATTTATCGGAAAGTGTATTGCCCGACAAACGCAATGCTGATTACACACAAGCCATTATGGATTTCGGCGCCACGCTTTGTACGCGCAGCAAGCCACGCTGCCTTGAATGCCCATTCAATAAAAGCTGCATTGCCTACATCGAAAATCGTGTAGCAGAATTGCCACAAAAAAAACCGGGTAAAAAAATTCCAACGCGGCATACTGTGATGCTGGTTTTTCTCAGCGACGAGAATAAAATTCTGCTATCACGCCGCCCGGCAAAAGGTGTTTGGTCCGGAATGTGGTCACTACCCGAAGTTTCACAAACGGAAG
>JBKJLF010000112.1:0-8111 GCA_046597185.1 Burkholderiaceae bacterium
TTATGCCAGGCCGGATTGAGGCGGTTAATCACCACATCCACCCCCACATGAATGCCGGTGCGCACGCCATACGCGGCACCAAATTTCGCCATCCAGACAAACATATAAATACAGGCTTCCTGGGCCCAGCTCAAATTAATTTTGATCAGGGCGTCCTGAACCAGCGGAATCGACCAACCTGACACATAGCGATGCAGCACTGAAATAAAAATCAGCAGCGTGGCCGCGCCCATCAGCGTGGCAATCAAATACTCTTCCAGATGATCAAGCCATTTCATGGGATTCATGATGGCTCACTTTCCGGCGGCGGCTTTGTTGATGGCGCTAATCAAATCTTTACCGATGCGTCCTTCCATTTCTTTATGGATCGGCAGCAAGGCTTTTTTCCATTCCGCCTGTTCGGCCAGGGTCAAATTATAGATGGTGGTTTTGCTGGATTTTTTGATGGCATCCAGCGCCAAATCGTTATCGCGCTGGGCGATGGCTTTTTCGTAGGTGGTGGCCTCGACCATGGCTTTTTCCAAAATGGCGCGTAAGTCGCCAGGCAAGCCATCCCAGAATTTTTTATTCACGATCACGGCGTAACCGAGGTAGCCATGATTGGACACCGTGAGGTGGCTTTGCACTTCATGCATTTTTTGCGTATACATATTAGAGGGCGGATTTTCCGTGCCATCCACCACGCCCGTTTGCAAGGCCTGGTAGACTTCGGAAAATGCCATCACTTGCGGATTGGCACCGAGGGCGCGCATTTGGGCGTCCAGCACTTTGGACGATTGGATGCGCAATTTCAGCCCTTTAAAATCTGCCGGATGGTGTAGCGGTTTATTGGCCGACATCGATTTAAAACCGTTATCCCAATACGCCAGCCCGATGATGCCTTTGGATTCCAGTTTTTTCAATAAGTCTTTGCCGATCGGGCCTTCGGTGACGGCATACAAACCGGTTTTATCGGGGAAGATATAAGGCAGGTCGAAGGCTTCAAATTCTTTCACGCCCAAGGGGCCAAACTTGGCCAGCGAGGGGGCCAGCATTTGAACCGCGCCCAATTGCAGGGCTTCGAGTTCTTCTTTGTCTTTATATAGTTGGCTGTTGGGGTAGACTTCGACCTTGACCCGGCCTTTACTGGCTTTTTCGGCCAGTTCTTTAAAACGCAATGCGGCCTGGCCTTTGGGGGTATCGACTGCGACCACGTGGCTGAATTTGATGATGACGGGCGCTTGCGCCAGGGCAGGCGCGGGTGCCAGTGTGCTGGCGGCAACCAATAGCCAAGCCGAGCCAGCCAATACGGTGGAGAGGAATTTGGCGCGTGTGAAATGACGGATTTGCTGCATGATGGCCTCTTGATTAAATGGGTTGGGTGATGGCATCCCGAAGAAATGTTGCTGGATGCGCGATTGAGAATCACTATAACCCACAACCGTGGCAAACAGGCGTGGATTAATGCAAATGGTACAAGGGTGTGGCGTGCTTGCAATGGTGAAGAGTTGGGATGAAGGAATTAGCGTGCAGGTTACTGCGTTGCAAGACGGTGGTCTCATACGCCCACCCAATTCCACAGTAATTTATGTAGTATCATTATCGACGACCGGGTTTAAAGATATCCCATTGCTGCTGACTTAACAAAAGGATAAATCAATGCATTTCCTGAAATCCCTGCGACTGGATGGATTCCTCTCCTTTCCGCCAGGAAGCGCACCGATCTTGCTTGCGCCGCTTAATGTCATCATCGGCCCCAATGGATCACGCAAATCGAATTTAATTGAAGCATTAGGTTTGCTGAAAGCAACACCAACCTCTTTCGCCTCAGCCATTCGCGATGGCGGCGGTGCACGGGAATGGATATGGAAAGGTGCTGGAAGCCAATCCAATTGCGCCATTGAAGCGGTTTTAAGCGCGCCCCCGTCTTCCCGTGATTTACGCTATCGCCTTAACTTTGCTGCGGCTGGGCAACGCACTGAAGTGCTTGATGAAGTCATTGAAGAGGCTGAAAAGCACACCCCAAATGACAATGATGTCGCTTTTTTCTACCGTTTTCAGGGCGGCAACCCAATTATTACGAAACGAGATGCGCCAAACAAGAAAAACAGTCCTATACATCTGGAAGGTCAAAGCCTGAAGCCGGATGAATCCATTCTTTCACAACGCAAAGAACCTGACATTTATCCCGAATTATCGTGGGTAGGTGAGCAATTTTCTCAAATTTATTGCCATCCTTGCGATTTTGCTCTCCCCCAATCCACCGCCATTAATTTGCATTGAAGAACCGGAACTTGGCCTGCACCCCGATGCAATGGCACTGTTAGCCAACCTGCTGGTAGCCGCTTCGGCGCGAACCCAGTTGATTGTTACCACCCCTTCCGACGCACTGGTTTCTGCATTAAGCGACGATGCCAATTGTGTTTTGGTATGCGAATATCGCAAAGGCACCGTACTACGCCGCGTAGAACCAGAAAATTTAACTGATTGGCTTGACAAGTACCGATTGGGGGAAATCTGGCGCATTGGTGAATTGGGAGGCAATCCATGAGTGAGATTGCGTTTTATGTCGAAGGTGGAGGCGACACTGCACAACAAAGGGCTGAATTACGCCAGGGCTTTGACAGCTTACTCAGCAAATTGAAACGCAAGGCCCAAGAAAAAGGTATTGGCTGGAAATTGGTTTGCTGTGGCGGGCGCGAAGCAACTTACAGAAGTTTCAACAACGCATTAAAAAGCAATCCTGGGGCTATTAATGTATTGTTGGTGGATTCCGAAGGCCCCATTACCGCCTTGACAGGCAAAGAAGCAAATGACGCAGCAGCAACCATACAACATTTGGTTCTGCGCGACAAATGGGATTTATCGGCGACGCGACCTGATCGGGTGCATCTTATGGTGCAGTGTATGCAAGCCTGGATTATCGCCGATCCGGCTGCGTTAGCCACTTTTTACGGGCAACATTTCCAAACCAATCAACTGCCTGTCAATCTCAATCTTGAGAATGAACCGAAAACCGATTTGGCAGCCAAATTGGAACGTGCTACCAGTGACCAAGGGCAACGTAAAATTCCCAAAGGCCGCTATGGCAAAATCAAACATGGCAGTCAACTGCTCAAATTGATCGACCCGGCAAGCGTAAGCACACGTTGCCCCCGGTTCGCACTATTGACCAAGTGGCTCGAAAATACGATCAACAGCGCCTGACATTGCCCATTGGTGCAAAGGGCAACCCACCAGTGTCGCCCACAGGTTTAGCTTGGTCATTACCTTATAAACCCGAAATCGCCACCAGACTCAAGCCGCTGGCTTGGGCGATTTGCCGTGCTTGTCGGGTTTTCCGAACTTGTGCTCAAGAGGGAGCATCATTTCCGGCACTTTGTACAGATATTGGCCAGCGAAAGAACGGGACAGCCATGATACAACTGATTCATTTGGATTATTCCGTATTTGCTGGTTATTTTGGTTTTTTCGATTATTTCGATTATTTCGACTATTTCGATTATAATGACCAGATTCAGGACCTTTAGCGCTTTAGAATCTCGCCATGACCGAAACCATCCTCAATAACCTGCCGACAGCACAAGACATCGTCCTCGCCCGCGAATCAGGCCGCGTTTTGTCCACCATGTTACTGACTCGTGCAGATACGCAGCAAATAGACTTTCACGACGATCAAGGCAGCGTGCGCCCGGTGCGCATACCCACTTCCGCATTGCGCTTGCTGCTTGAAGTACTGACCGAAATTGGCCAGGGCAATGCGGTATCGATCAGCCCGATTCACGCCGAACTGACCACACAAGAAGCCGCCGACGTGCTCAACGTCTCGCGGCCATTTCTTGTGCAATTACTGGAAAAGGGCGACATTCCATTTCACAAAACGGGCACCCATCGCCGCGTGCGCTATCAGGATGTGATGGATTACAAAAATAGCATTGATGACGAACGGCGCAAAGCGTTGGCGGAATTGGCGGCGCAGGCGCAGGAATTGGATATGGGATATTGACGGCATGGGTTCGCATTTTACTGCCGTCTATGACGCCTGTGACATAAGCCATTTCAAACTGACTCATTTCCACTGATTTTAATTCCATATCTCACTCAAAATAAGCACCTAAAAGTCGAATAGCATTTCTCTGCCTCCCAACAAACGCAAGAGCACGCTGCCCAGCAGTGGTTACTGATAAACCTTAGCTTCCTGCTGCGATCTGCGCCACCTCTGCCTCCACCTTGCCCACATGCGGGAGCACATCGCGCTCGGTCATGCGCAAGAAATCATCCAGCCATTTGACCCAATCGGCCATCGTCATCGCCTTGCGCGCCTGCGCCTGCAACTCGGCAATTTCAATGTAAAAATTGACGATGCGGTTCCGCGTCGCCATTTTTTCTTCATTCACCTAGAGCAAGCTTTTGCGCTTAATCCCACCAATTAAATAGCCCCTCGCCCATGGTGCCCGGCTTCCAATATTGTATGTCGGCTTCACTATGCCCAGCCTGCATCGTATAAGGGCTTTTCAGGAAAACCGGCGAAAGCACTTTTATGCCAAACCAATCCACCAGCGCATCTGAAAGCATTGTTTGTTCGACAAATCCCAAAGAACAATCAAAAGGATCAAATGTTTTGGACAGCGCCCAGTCATGACGATTTGAGCACAACAGAAATATCACCGCCCCCTGAAACCAGATTTCAGCAGCAAAAAAATTGGGCGTCACCGAAGGCCCATGCAGCTTGATAACACGCCCCCCAATGTGGTGCGTGGCGGCAAAGACTATCTTCTTAAATTCCTCAAGTCCCATATTTGACCCAAAACATTTGCCAGCCCTAAACCTGATCCAACAAGTGGCGGGACGGTGCATATGCAACTTTCCAGCCAGCGAAGCAGCCGAGAACGCCGCAATTTGCGCAACGATAGCCAACATAAAGCCATTTCACCTCAGCATCTTCAGGATACAAGGAAAAACCCACTCGTCACCTTTGAAGTAAAGGCAATCGTCAACGATGATTGCGCAAAACAATTCGTTGATATATAGCCCCACACCACCAAACATACGCTTACTGCGTACCTGCCCCATGGGTAGCAAAACCTCGGTCAAATAATCGATAAAATCGCATGCCATAATGATGCCAAATCAGTCTATTAACCAAACTTACCCACAAACGGGTTATGCTGCTTCTCCCAACCAATGTTAGACATCGGCCCATGCCCCGGAATAAAGCGGTAGTCGTCTGGCAGGCTAAATAATTGGGTTTGAATTGATTTGATCAAGGTTGCATGGTCGCCACGCGGAAAGTCGGAACGCCCTATGCCGCCATGAAACAGCACATCGCCCACAATCGCCAATTTGCTGGCGTGATGAATAAACACCACATGGCCGGGGGTGTGGCCGGGGCAATAGCGCACTTCCAGAGTTAAATTGCCCACCTTGACCATATCACCCGGTTCCAGCCAGCGCTGCGGGTGAAATGCCTTGGCGGGCGGAAAACCAAACATTTGCGATTGCTGCGGCAAGGCATCCAACCAAAATGTCTCTTCTTTTTGCGGGCCTTCAATTTCCACAGCATAATGTTTGGCCAACTCCACCACCCCACCCACATGATCCAGATGACCATGGGTCAATACCAGTTTGGTGATTTTTACGCCCGCTTTGGCCACCGCCGTGCGCAACTTGGCGGTATCGCCGCCCGCATCAATGAGCGTGCCTTCCATGGTTTCATCACACCACAACAAGCTGCAGTTTTGCTCAAACGGCGTAACCGGAATAATTTGATAATGTAAGGCCATAAAATCTTCCTGCTTCAAAATAATTAGGGTGAACAAAATTCGCATGAATCACAAATCAAGGCGAATTTAACACGCTTACGCAAAAAAAACGCATAATGCTGCTTTGAGCAACAATTCTTTTATGCATTTTACGGCACTTTTCACGCCCAGCCTATCATGTTAATCAAACGCAAATCCATCGAGCATACCAAAAGCACCATGCGCAAAGCCAAATATGCCCCCGTCACCATCTCGGAACAAGATGGCGTGCGTTACCTCCATTTTGGCACCGAGTGGGTACAAGGCGCAATGCGTTTGCGCAAACCGGATTGGCTGGAACTGGAATACGCCCAGCAAATGATGGCGTGGATGCTGTTTATCGAGCATCCCTCGCACATTGCGCAACTGGGCCTGGGTACGGGCGCGCTGACCAAATTTTGCTACCGCCAGTTCCCCAAGGCGCAGGTGCGGGCGATTGAACTCAACCCGGCGGTGATTACCATTGCCAATGCCATGTTTACAATGCCACCCGAGGATGAGCGCCTGTGTGTGGTGGAAATGGATGCCTGGGATTTTGTTAATGATCCTGCCAATCTGGCCAGCCTGGATGTGTTGCAAAGCGATTTATACGACGCCACCGCACGCGGCCCGGTACTCGACAGCGCCGAGTTTTACCTGGCTTGCTGCGCCTGCCTGAAACCGGGCGGCATGATGACGGTGAATTTATTTGGCGACCACCCCAGCTACGCCAAAAACATCAAAGCCATGAAATTTGCCTTTGCCGAAGTGTTATGCTTTCCCGCAGTGCATGATGGCAACGTGGTGGCCATGGCATTCCAACAAAAACCGGTCCTTGATTTTGTACTGCTGGAACAACGCGCCAAAGAAATTAAGCTGGCCACCAAATTACCCGCCAATTCCTGGGTAAAAGGGCTAAAATAAACGATTATTCGTGCGACACTACGGTTTCTCCAGCGCTTTAGAGGCGCTTTTTCCGACATCTACCATTCGGCCATTACGGAGCATCATGACGCAATCCCCTCAAAAACTGAATATGCAACTCATCTTCACCTGGTTGCTGGCCGATGGTATCGTCGAAAAAGACAAAGTAAAACCCCTGTTTGCCCAAGCCCAGGGTATTTTAAAAAACGCGCCGGAAGGCACCCACCCGCTGACAGCGGTGGCGCAATGCAAGCTCACCTCGTTCAAACCACCCAACCGATTGGTCACGCTGGATTGGCTGACCGAATGGGTGGCGGGCCATGCGAATTTAATTTTTTTTCGGATTGATCCACTTAAAATTGATTTTACCAGGGTCGCCGATGTGATGTCCTCCGCCTATGCGGCGCGCTTTAATATTTTGCCAGTTGAACTCACCTCCACTGAATTGGTGATCGCCACGGCCGACCCTTTTCATATCCATTGGCAAGCGGAAATTGAAAAAATTTCACGCCGTAAAATCCGTTTGGTGGTGTCTAACCCACTCGAAATTTCGCAATATATTTCCCAGTTTTTCAGCCTCGCCAAATCCATCAAAAGCGCCAATAAATCGAATACCGCCGATTTGGCGCTGCGTAATAATTTCGAACAATTGGTCGAATTGGGCAAGACCAATAAGCAGATGGATGCCAACGATCAGCACATTATTAATATTGTGGATTGGCTCTGGCAATATGCCTTTGAACAGCGCGCCTCCGACATTCACCTGGAGCCAAAGCGCGATTCCTCGATTGTGCGCTTTCGGATTGACGGCATTTTGCATCAGGTGTACCAGGTGCCTGCGGTGGTGATGATCGCCATGACGGCGCGCATTAAACTGCTGGGCCGCATGGACGTGATCGAAAAACGTCGCCCCCAGGATGGCCGCATTAAAACCCGCACCCAGGGTGGGCAAGAAATTGAATTACGTCTGTCAACCTTGCCCACCGCCTTTGGCGAAAAACTGGTGATGCGGATTTTCGACCCCGAAGTGGTGGTTAAAACCCTGCCGGAACTGGGTTTTCCGGTGGACGATGCGGTGCGCTGGGATTTTCTCACCTCGCGTCCGCATGGCATTATTTTGGTAACCGGGCCGACTGGTTCGGGCAAAACCACCACGCTCTACACCACCCTGAAAGCGCTGGCCACTTCCGAAGTGAATGTCTGTACGGTAGAAGACCCAATCGAAATGGTGGAAGCCTCGTTTAACCAGATGCAGGTGCAGCAAGGCATTGATCTGTCCTTTGCCGATGGCGTGCGCGCTCTGATGCGGCAAGATCCGGACATTATCATGGTGGGCGAAATCCGTGATCTGGCCACCGCCGAAATGGCGATTCAAGCCGCACTGACCGGGCACCTGGTACTATCCACCCTGCACACCAACGACGCGCC
>JBKJLF010000113.1:0-2725 GCA_046597185.1 Burkholderiaceae bacterium
ATCCGACGCGCCCGGCGAGGATGCCAGCGAGTCGCTGTGGCAGACCTACTACAACAATATATTCAATCCGGCGCGGTTGAACCCGCGGATGATGCGCCAGGAGATGCCGCAGAAATATTGGAAGAACCTGCCCGAGGCACAGCAACTGCCCGGCCTGATCCGCGGCGCCGGCGCGCGCGTTCGCGACATGGCCGAACGCGCGGCACAAGCACCGGCCAAGCCGCGCATGGTGGAACGGGCACTGCCTGCCGCAAAACCGGCACTGGACCTGGTTGGCCTGCCGGCGTTGCGCGAGGCGGCGAGCCAATGCCGCGCTTGCCCGCTATGGCAACCCGCTACGCAAACCGTATTCGGCGAAGGTCCCAGCGACGCCCGCATCATGCTGGTCGGCGAACAACCGGGCGACGCCGAAGACCTGCGCGGACAACCCTTTGTCGGACCGGCGGGCGAGGTGCTGGACCACGCCCTGTCGGCGCTCGGGATTGATCGGGCGACGTTGTACCTGACCAACAGCGTCAAGCATTTCAAGTTCACTCGCAGTGGCAAGGTCCGACTGCACAGCAAGGCCAACGCGGCCGAGCAACGGGCTTGCCGACAATGGCTGGATGCAGAGATCGCCAGCATCAATCCCGAGATCGTCGTTTGCCTGGGCGCTACTGCGGCAAGTGCGCTGCTGGGGCCGGGGGTTGAGCTTATGAAGATTCGCGGGAAATTCCAGCGGCTGGCTGACGGCCGGCAAGTACTGGTAACCGTGCATCCTGCTTGGGTGCTGAGGCAGCGCGGGACGGCATCGGTGGATTCGGCTTATCAGGGGTTTGTGCAGGATTTGTCGCGGTTGGTGGAAGTGCGTTGATTACGGCATTCACGGCCTCCCGTGGGGCCTTTGTCGCCAATAACTGCCGGTTAAGGAACACCGCCCGCTCTGATTCGTGCGTACTTTCCAATTATTGCTTGCTGTTCAAATCGGTGGTGGCAAGGTCAAGCCTATGCAGAACACCAACAGGGCTTTCATCCATCAACTCAACAAACGTCCGATCGCTGCCAAGATTGTCGATGAACAACGCCAAGCACTTACCACCGGCGTTTTTCGATGACCGATAGACGATTCCCTCATAGCCTGAATCTCGGACCAGATCTGCAAATTGCTGACTTACTGACGGAATGCCAAATTGCATTGGGCGGTATCGCCAATTTTCATCTTGCAAGGCAATCGCCAGTTGGCTGGGGCTTGATATCATGAAAACGTCTTTCGGTCCCAGCTTCAGCCTGCGCATCAGCAATTTAACTGAATTAGGTAGTTTGATCTTCGCTAGTATTTTGCAGACTGCAGCCAAATTCTGCTGGTTGGAAACATCAATACAACTCTCGACGCTACCCCTGACCCGTACCCACGTGTGACTCCGGGCAAGACCGAGCTCTTCGGGCGTCAACCCGCTTGCATCAAGGCTGCCATGTGCAATCTGGTATTTCTCGCAGTAAGCAGTTTGATGACTATCGCCGAGATAGAGTGCAGGAAATGGCGGCGTGATGCTTTGGTCTGTGTCGCAACCGACATTAAACCGGCCACCAATTCCGCGCATGCTTCCTGCGGCTGATAACGGGCTGTTTGTAAACCGGTAATCTACGATTCTTGCCCAACTATCGAACTCGAATGGCTTTGAGTGGCGAGCCGCCAATGCAGCACTCAGCTCATGTTTCCTTCGCATTCGTTGCGGATGTATCTCGAAATACAATGCCGCATGTAATTGATCGAGATCTGCGGAGAGGGATTTCCAGTGCTCAAGATCGCCTTCACTAAAGCGGTCCAATGCATGTATTGATAGTGGGTCAGCTTGCGCTGTCGGAGCCGGATGTGCTGGCGGTTGCTGGACTCTGCGCTTTGCCATGCACGCGAGTCAGGCAGCAGTTCGTTGCAGCGTACGGTCCACAATTGCGGAAACAATAAATCTCCGTAATCTGTCGTATCGGCCGAGTCGCACCATATCCCGAGGCGAAACATCTCCCAGCATTGGATTCTTAGTTTTAAACCACAACGCCGTCTTGGCAGTATCGCCCTCAAAAATATCAGCCACCATATTGGCAATGTTTGCAATCTCTTCAAGACGATCAAGCACGAGCTTTGGGGCTGACTCGTCATACCTCACGGACGCTTTAGCCACCGACGTAATCTTTGAAACTTCGTTCTTGGTGAAATCCATCCACTCAACCACTTTCCTGGGCTCGAACGCGCTGCCGCGTCCGAAGGCCAGAAAATCGGATGGCGCCACTGTAGAAAATAGGTTCATGTTATTCATTGGGCACTCCCTTGGCACCCAGCAGTATAGCCACAAAACCATATGTAAGCCACGTATCGACCACATCTGCTTCATGTTAATGCAGGCAGATTGGTGGGCCCACCAGGACTCGAACCTGGAACCGAGGGATTATGAGTCCCGCGCTCTAACCATTGAGCTATACGCCCCGACGCAGTGAAATGATAACGCAGCCGGCAACCCACCCCGCCCAATTCCACATTTCGCTTGACAACTCTGTATTACAGAGTACTCTGCCATCTAACACCCCGGCCCAAGGAGCCCACCGTGTCCCCGTCCGATTCCATCAAGCAAGACCTTCAATACGTTGCCAATGCCGTGCGCCAGCGCGACCGTTCGCCCGGCGTGCCCGCCATCTATTTCCTGTGGGCCGTGCTGATCCTGGTCGGCTTTTCGCTGGCCGACCTGGCGCC
>JBKJLF010000210.1:0-12509 GCA_046597185.1 Burkholderiaceae bacterium
GATACCGCTACTGATACCGCTACTGATACCACTACTGATACCGCTATTGATACCGCTACTGATACCGCTACTGATACCGCTACTAATACCGATACCGATAACCAGGCCGATAGCCGCAACTTTGTACTATGCCCCGGTCGCGCTTACGACCGTTCGCCTTGCGGCACTGGCACCAGCGCCAAGCTGGCTTGCCTGGCCGCCGATGGCAAGCTGGCCCCCGGCGCGCTTTGGCGGCAGCAAAGCATCACGGGTAGCATTTTCACCGCCAGCTACCAACCCGCCACCAAACCGGGCGAACCGGGTGAGCATGGCGCATATGGTGAACCTGGAGGACAAGTTTTGCCCTGCATACGCGGCCAAGCCTATGTGACCGCACGCACGCAATTGCTGCTGGACCCGCAAGACCCACTGCGGTGGGGCATACGGTAAATGGCCTTTGGTTTTTGCTACCTTTATTTACTCAACCCATCATTTTTAATCAAATCGCGCGCCCGTTGATCCAAGGCTTCTTTATTCACCGGAAATTGATCAGGCGTTTCCGGTGCGCAGCGCGCTACCGCATCACCCAGCGGTTCGCGCAGTACATCGGGCAACTCATTGGCCAACTCATCGGCGGACTTGACCTTGCTATTTAAAGTCTGCACCAAATCACCGTAACCCGCATGCGCGCGCGCATAGGCGATTTGCAAATCATATTCCGCATTGGTGTAGGAGCGTCGCGCCTGGAATAATTCATTTTCCGTGTCGAGCACATCAAGCAAGGTACGCTGGCCAATTTCAAATTGCTTGCGGTAGGCCTGCTTGGCCTTATCAATCGCCAGTTGATGCTGATCCAGATAAGTCAATTGCTCCGCCTGTTTGCGCGCTTCGTTATAGGCAATGCTTAAATTTTGCCGCACATCCACGCAAGCCCGATCGCGCTCGGCATAAGCCTGATTGAGCAAATCGGCATATTGGCGGATTTTGCTTCTATCACTGCCACCGTTATACAAATTCCAACTCATCACCACTTGCGCCAAATTATCGCGCCGACTACCACTACGACCATTCAGATGGTTATCGTATTGCGAACTCAGGCGTAAATCAAAGCGCGGCGAATAGTTGGCTTGTTGCCCTTTTGCCGCAGCTTCGGCCGAGCGCACGTTTTCGATTGCCGCACGCAAACCGGGGTGGCGGCTGATCGCGGCACGCAAAGCCGAGACCGCCGTGGGCGGCAAATCACGCTCCAAAATCACCTCGGCTTTTAAATCCTTGTCAGGCAAAATTCCCACAACACGCTGAAAACGGGTGCTAACATCGTATAAATTCGCCCCTTCTGTCACTAAATTGGCGTCTGACAAAGCCAAGCGGCCTGCCGCCTGTTCCAAATCAACCCGTCGCGCCACGCCCGCTTTGACTTTATTTTGGATTTGTTCATACACCGCTTTATGCTGCACGTAGTTATCTTCAGCCAGGGCCAATAATTTGCGATATCTGAGAACATCAAAAAAAGCACGCGTCACCTCCAGCGCCACGGTTTCTGAGCTATTATAAAATTCAAATAAACGAACCATGCTTTGATGATGGGATTGTTGTATTTCATTTTTTCGCGCTGAGCCATCGTACAATAATTGAGTCAGCGTCAGTGCCGCAGAATGACGATTAAAGTCAGCATCTTGAAATTGTTCACGCAAACGCTCGCGCCCGACCCCTGCGCTGAAATCGACCCGTGGCCGCAAACCACCCGAGATCACATCACGCTCATTGCGCGCAGCCTGATAAGCCTGCCAGCGGGACAAGATTTCAGGATTACTCAATAAAGCCTGCTGCGTGATGGCAGGCAAGGTTTGCGAGGTTTGCGAGGTTTGTGTTTGCGCCAACGCCGTCGTTGAGATCGAAAACGGTAGTCCGAATACAAGAATTAAGGTGGGGAAATTTTTCAGCTTCATATAATCTATCCTGTCTGTTGTCATTGAAAACAAGTCATTTTTTAGTTAAGACTATCATATGCAATACGGCTACTCGTACCTATCTCTGAATTGTGCGCTATTTTGAAGACGAAACGTGATTTTATTAAAACTTTTTTTGTGGTGTTATTATTGATGACACTATTCCCCATACTCGTCCAGGCAATTGACTGGAATAAGATTCAGGCGCAATTTCGCCACTTGGGTGGCAAGCCGAATGACTTACAAGCATGGCAGCGCATATTACAACAATCCAAAGACCTGGCAACGGCGGATAAACTCAAACGCGTGAATGATTTTTTCAATCAACATATCGAATTTGCTGATGACATCGCGGCATGGGGGCAAGACGATTACTGGGCCACACCGATGGAATCGCTGGCCAAAGGCCGGGGCGATTGCGAAGATTTTGTGATCGCTAAATACTTTACCTTGCTGCAATTACACATACCCAATGAAAAATTACGTTTGATTTATGTTAAGGCAACGCTGGGCAGTGTCAGCCAGCCGCTACTACAAGCGCATATGGTGTTGGCGTATTACCCCAGCCCGGATGCCGAACCGCTGATTTTGGATAATTTAATCGGTGAAATTCGCCCTGCCTCACGTCGAAGCGATTTACAGCCGATATTCAGCTTTAATAATCAAGGGGTATTTGCAGGGGTCGGTGCCAATGCGACGTTGGGGCCGGGCGGGGTGGGGCGACTTTCGCGTTGGCAAGATTTACTACAACGTGCCCATAATGAAGGTTTTGACTAAAACGGGTGAGACAATGGTAAAGTAGCT
The DNA here is from genome assembly GCA_046597185.1 of Burkholderiaceae bacterium. Taxonomy (GTDB): domain Bacteria; phylum Pseudomonadota; class Gammaproteobacteria; order Burkholderiales; family Burkholderiaceae_D; genus CAMBDR01. The sequence goes on from JBKJLF010000210.1 coordinate 2,733, forward strand.
TTTACCGGGTTTCGCAACATGCTGCGTAAAATAAAGGATCTCTCATGTCAATGTACCGCCAACTGTGGTTACTTTTATTGCTCTCTACTCTTTTTTCCATGGTGTGGAGCTTATCGGCTTCGACCCTGAGTTCACGCGCCTATTTGCAAGAACAATTGCGCTTGAAAAATAATGATAACGCCAACACGCTGGCCTTATCGCTGAGCCAGCGCCAGGTGGATAAAGTTGAAATGGAATTGACCGTCGCGGCACTGTTTGATAGCGGTAATTATGAAATGATCAGTATTGTCGATCCATTTGATCACACCTTGGTGGAACGTCATGCCAGCGATTCTGCCACCAACGCGCCCGCCTGGTTTGTGCGCTTGATGCCCATCGTCGCCGAACCAGGTCAGGCAAAAATTTCTGGCGGCTGGCAACAGGTGGGCACGGTCAAGTTAGTCAGCCATAGCCGCTTTGCCTACAATGCGTTGTGGAATTCGACCTGGCAAATGGCGGGTGCGCTCGCCATTGCCGGCATCGCCTGCGCCATTCTGGGCAGCTTGATTTTAGCCAGAATCCGCCGCCCCTTAAACGCCGTCATTGTGCAGGCGCAAGCGATTACCGAACGTCGTTTCACCACCGTGCCGGACTCCACCGTACCGGAACTGCGCCCTTTAACCCAGGCCATGAATTCGGTGGTGCAGCGTTTAAAGTCGATGTTTGATGATGAAGCCCAACGTCTGGAGCAAGTGCGGCAACAAGCCAACCAGGACAGCGCCACGGGTCTTGCCAATCGCAGCTATTTTATGGCCCATCTGCGCGCCAGCCTGGAAGCGGAAGATGCGCGCGACGGTAGTATGTTGCTGTTACGGATTCAACAATTGGCCGAATTAAATCGCAAAATTGGCCGTGCCGATACCGATCAAGTGATTCAATTGGTCAGCTCGGCGATACACCAGGCCGCAAATCAACATAAAGGCTGTTTGGCAGGCCGCTTAAACGGGGCCGATTTTGGTTTGGCGCTATCGCTTGACCATCAACAAACCCAGGTGCTGGCAAAGGAAATGCTCGATAGCCTGGCACAAAGTTGCGCGCCCTTGCTGCAAGGGGCCAATATTGCCTGCATCGGGATTGCGCATTATCAGGCCGGACAAAATTGCGGCTCCTTGTTAGCCCAGGTCGATGCGGCCTTAGCCAGCGCCGAAGCGCAAGGCGGCAACAGCATTACCACCGTCCAAAGCACGCAGGAACAAGCGCGCAGCCAGCAACAATGGGGCGAGTTACTCAAGCAGGCGGTGGCGCAAAGACGGGTCAAGCTGGCAGAATTTCCGGTAGTGAATTTTCATGGGCAGTTGCTGCATAGCGAATGCCCCTTGCGTCTGGCCGTGGATGCCGAAAGCGGGTGGCTCACCGCCGGCCAGTTTCTGCCCTTGGCCGAGCGTTTGGAGCTAACCAGTATGCTCGATTTGGCCGCCGTGACACTGAGCGTACAGCAATTGGGCTTGCACCCGGAACTGGCCGGTTTGGCCATCAATTTATCGGCCCGCTCGGTGCAACACCCACACTTCCGGCATCAACTGCGCGAGCTATTGGAACATCATCGGGTAGTCGCTCCGCGCCTGTGGCTGGAAGTGGCCGAGGTGGGCGTGTTGGCGCATTTTGAAGCCTTTCAGGCATTTTGCGCCGAGTTAAAAAACATTGGCTGCCAGCTTGGGATTGAACACTTTGGCCGGCAAATTGCGCAAATCGGCCAACTGCACGATTTGGGCCTCGATTACATCAAGGTCGATGCCAGCTTCATTCACGATATTCACCAAAGCCCCGGCAACCAGGCGTTTTTAAAGGGTTTGAGTACGATTGCGCATAGCATCGATTTACAAGTGATTGCCGAAGGCGTGAGTAGCGAGGCAGAAATGCACGCGCTGGCAGAACTGGGCTTTAATGGCGCAACCGGGCCTGCGGTGGCGTGGCCGGGGCATTAACATAAAAAAAACCCGCCGTAGCGGGTTTTTTTGTGCCAGTCAATTAGCGCAGAAGGATTACTTCTTGCCCTTCTTGGCAGGTGCAGCGGCAGCCGCTTCAGTTGCAACCTGAGCAGCAGGAATGCTGACGGTGACCACGGTTTGGTTCTTGTTGCTGGCAGGCGCGACGCCTTCAGGCATTTTCAAGTCATTGACGTGAACTGCATGGCCTGCATCCAAGGTCGCCAAATCGACAGTAATGAAACGTGGCAAATCTTTTGGCAAGCAAGTAATTTCCAGATCCGAAATCACATGGCTCAAAATGCCGGCATGCAATTTCACTGCAGGGGAAATTTCTGCATTCACGAAGTGGAGCGCCACTTTCATGTGAATTTTTTTCTCTGGATCGATACGTTGGAAATCGGCATGCAAGACCAATTGCTTGTAGGCGTGAATTTGGAAATCGCGCAACAAAACTTGTTGACTCGCGCCATCCACTTCCAGATCGAGCACCGACGAATGGAACTCTTCTTTTTTCAATGCATGATACAGGGCATTGTGATCGAGTGTGATATTGACGGCCGGGCTGTTAAAGCCATACACGATACCTGGGGTTTGACCGCTCTTACGCAGGCGGCGGCTCGCTCCGGTCCCCTGCAATGTGCGGGTAAATGCGACTACTTTCATATGAACTACTCCAATTAATGCAAACCAGGGTTTGCGTGAAGTGCCCCCGCGACCAGGGGCACAATAAATCGGGGAGCCACAAGGCTCCCCGCCAAAACAAATTGATTCTACTTTTTAATCCACAAACAGGGAAATCACCGAATCGCCCTTAATAATGCGGCGGAAAGTTTCCGCAAGCAAAGGCGCGCAAGTGAGTTGGCGAATCTTGTTGCAAGCTTGTGCCGCATCCGACAGTGGAATGGTATCAGTCACCACCAATTCATCCAGCGGCGAGCTGCTGATGCGCTCAATCGCCGGGCCAGACAAAACCGCATGGGTACAATAGGCCACCACTTTCTTGGCACCGCGCTCTTTTAATACCTCGGCAGCCTTGGTCAAGGTGCCGGCGGTATCAACCATGTCATCCATAATCACACAATTGCGACCATCAACTTCACCAATAATATTCATCACTTCCGACACATTGGCCTTGGGACGACGTTTATCGATAATCGCCAAATCGCAATTCAAGCGTTTCGCCAAGGCGCGGGCGCGCACCACGCCACCCACGTCGGGCGAAACCACCAATAAATCTTCGTAATTTTTCGTTTGCAAATCACCCAACAACAGCGGCGATGCATAGATATTGTCAACCGGAATGTCGAAAAAGCCTTGAATTTGATCCGCATGCAAATCCATGATCAAAACCCGTTCCACCCCCGCTTCTTCCAACATATTGGCCACCACTTTGGCAGAGATTGCTACCCGTGCGGAACGCGGACGCCGATCTTGCCGGGCATAACCAAAATAAGGAATCGCCGCCGTAATACGACCTGCCGAGGCGCGCTTTAAAGCGTCAACCATCAACATGATTTCCATCAAATTGTCGTTGGTGGGGGCACAAGTGGATTGCAGGACAAAAACGTCTTTACCGCGCACGTTTTCATTGATTTCTACAGTGACTTCGCCATCCGAGAATCGCGAAACTGCTGCCTTGCCGAGGGAAATACCGAGTTGGGCCGCAACACCAGCAGCTAAGGCCGGGTTCGCGTTACCGGTAAACACCATTAGGTTTTCGTAGCCCATGGGAGTTCCAGGATAGTTCGTTAAACACTTGGAAAGCAAACTGGAAGGTTTGCCGAGGAAGAAACGGATAATGCACACAGCATAACTAAATATTTTGGCAGGGGAGAAAGGATTCGAACCTTTGCATGCTGGAATCAAAATCCAGTGCCTTAACCAACTTGGCGACTCCCCTACGCAACTCAGCTTTGCTACCGAGGGAGGATTATAGCACCCAATTCGATAACAAACAAACCTTTGACTCATAAAAATTGCTGCAAAACACTCAATTTTTATTGAAACCGCCTACTTTGCAACTAATTTGCGGCTAATTCACCACATCATCCAACAAATACTGTGCCATTGGGTGTTGTGTTAAAGCTTTGGCGCACCACACTTTCCACTGATCGGGGAAAGCGGCCTGTGCTGCAGCAACAACTTGCTGCGCATCGGCTAAATTGGGCATTGCACAAAACACACAAGCACCGGAGCCTGTCATGCGCGCCGCGCCGTAGTGGCTTAGCCACGTCAGCGCTTGCGCAATTGGCGGATATAAACGCGCCGCCACGGCTTGCAAATCATTCTTTCCGAAGCAAGACGCTGGGCTACTGGAAAAGTCCGCTATTGTGACGGGTTTCGTATCTCTTGTCAAGTCATGCGCAGAAAAAATTGCGGGAGTCGGCACACTGACCCCGGGTTCGATCACCACATACCAGCATACCGGCGTGGCAATAGTCTGTAATTCCTCGCCCACACCTTCGGCAAAAGCATTTCTCCCAAACAAGAAAAATGGCACATCAGCCCCCAGTTTCAAGCCAATTTGCATCAATTGCTCACGATTCAAGCCAATTTGCCACAAATGATTCAGTGCGATCAAGGTGGTGGCTGCATCGGAAGAGCCGCCACCCAGACCGCCGCCCATCGGCAAGACTTTTTCCAGCCGAATATCCACCCCCATGCGCGGGGCCTGGCTTTGCAATAGTCTGGCTGCGCGCACCACCAGATCATCCACCTCGGCTACCCCCGCCAAGGCGGTGGTGCGGCGGATTTTGCCATCGTCGCGCAAGGTAAAATGCAGGGTGTCGCCGTAATCGAGCAATTGAAACACCGATTGCAGCAAGTGGTAACCATCGGCGCGCCGCCCCAGCACGTGCAAAAATAAATTCAATTTGGCCGGGGCCAAACAATTATTGAGTTCCGTTAATTTTGTCATCTTGCGCCATTCCTTACCTTATTGCCTGCCTTCTTGCCCACCTTATTGCAGGCCATCAATAATCAAGCGTAACTTGACTTCACCCGCCTCGGTGCTGTAACGCGCCAAATCGATACGCTTGGGGCTGCCATCCGGGTGCCGACTCACGAAGCGTATGCGCCAGCCCTGGCTCTCGGTCATGTCGTCTTGCAAGGGGGTGGCACCCGGCACCTGGCCTTGCAACCAATAACGCAAACCGGCGACCGGCAGCGGCCAACCCAGGGTTTGCGCCATCAGGGTATCCATATCCGCCGCCTCACGCTCGGGCGCGCCCGCTTGCCTGATGCGCGCCCCCGCAGGCGTTACGAAAATCTGCGCCAGGGTTTCGCCTACGGGTGAGCGCAGGGTGATGGCAATCTCATCTTGCTTTTGATGCCATTCAAATTTGCCATGCAGCGCTTCATCTTTACCGCGCTGTTGATACATCACCGACATACGTCCCTGTAAATCAATATTGCTTTGATAAGGAGGAAAGCCTGTTGGCGAGCCTGTTGGCAAATTCGAGGGCAAGCCCGGTACGGCTTTGGGATCAAGCGTGGAGCAAGCCGTCAGCATAAGCAGCGCAGCCAGCAGCAGCCAACGGCAAATCGCCTGCGCCGTGCTGCCCAAGGCTGATCTCAAGCCAGTTCTTAAGCCAATGAGCATTATGGCAAACTCACATTCAAGCGCGCCAGGGTACTTTTCAGGGCATCGTTTTTGGGATCTTTGCTTTTGGCCTCACGCCAAAATTTTTGCGCCTCGGCTTTTTGCCCCTTTTGCCATAAAACTTCGCCCAAATGCACGGCAATTTCAGCATCGGAACGTAATCCGTAGGAACGCCGCAATAAGGCTTCCGCTTCGCTCAGCTTGCCCATACGAAATTGTACCCAGCCCATGCTATCGAGGATAAACGGATCATCGGGTGCCATCTGCAAGGCTTTTTCGATCAGGGCCTGGGCTTCGGGCAAGCGAATATTGCGCTCGGCAAACGAATACCCGAGGGCGTTATAGGCTTGATGTTCCTTGGGGGACAACTGGATCACCAGCCTGAGCGTGCGCTCCATGATTTGCCAGCGATCCAGCTTTTCCGCGATCAAGGCAAAATCGTAGAGTAAATCGGTATTTTTGGGGAAACGCTTGAGTCCCGCCTCCAGCACCGCATAGGCTTGTTTATTTTGATTGGCATTGCGCAAAATTTGGGCATCCGTCAAAATCAACAAGACTTTTTTATCGGTGCTCTCAGCGTGCAAACTTTTCAACAAGGCGCGCGCCTGTGCCAGATTCCCGCTCTTTGCGATCAAACTGGCGCGACGCAATTGAACACCAAATTGATTCGCTTCGCGACTGTCGGATGTGGACATTTGGGTCAGCCACTTCAACGCACCGGCAGTATCGCCGCGCTCTTCGGCAATTTGCGCCAGATAAGAGTAAACCGTACTCACTTCGCGCTCATCATTTTGAGGATACAGTTTTATCCCTTCAAGATAACCGACAAAGCTCGCTTGGGCAGTGGCCAAATCGCGCTCAAAAAATGCCACCACGCCCAAACCATACAATAGCGCCGGATTGTTTGGATCGGCTTTTAATAGCACTTCATATTCGCGTCGGGCCTGGCTATATTGGCGCTGCTCGATCAAACCGCGCACCAATTTGAGCCGCACTTCTTTGGCATTCGGGTAGACCGCCAAAAAGTCAGCCAATTCCTGATTCGCCAACTTACTATCACCTAACACCAGCGCATGGGTTAGCATGGCTTCTTCGGACGCCGGATTAATCGCCCGCGCCGCCCGCACTTCTTGCAAAGCGCGCACGTTGTCGCCCTTGGCCCAGGCGCTGAAAGACAAGGCCAAACGCGCCTCAATCCACTCTTTATAGGGCGTCAACAACGATTCCAGCACCGTGAAAGCGGCTGTTTTGTCTTTGGCAAAGCGCATGATTTGCTGAATCTGCAAGATCGCATAACCGCGCTCGGCAGGCGCAGCTTTGGACAGCACGCCTTTTAAGGCTTTATGCACTTCATCCAAATCTTCGCCGAAGACGATGAAGCGTAAATAAAGTTGATTAGCCTCTTCCGCTTTGGGGTCCAGTTCGCGCCACAGACGAATGGCGACGAGCGCGGGTGCGCCCTGGTCGGCATCGCGCGCCACTTCCATTGCGCGCCTGGCCAAACGCGGGTCGCGGGTTTGTTTTGCTGCATCAAGTAAAATGCCGTACGCGTCTTTCCACTTGCCGCGCTGCGCCGCCACTTCAGAGGCCATCAGCTTGGCCATTAAATCGGCAGTGAGTTCAACGCCCGGCAAATTGACGGGTGGATCCAGCGAAGCGAGCACGTCAGCCACCGGGACATCTTGCACCTCATCCGCAGGCTTGGCGGCAAGGTTGACAGCAGGCTTTGCGACCGACGCGAAGGTAGGCTGAACAGCAGGCTGAACACCGGGCGCAGGTGAAAACGTCGAACAGCCCGAAAAAAGGGCAGACAGCGTTACAATGATCAAAGCGTTTTTCACGACGGTTCCTGTTGGGTTTGGTGCAGCCGGGGGTTGATGCGACCAGTCATTTTACGCCTAAGCCGAAACCAACGAACTGAATGAAGTGATATTTTTTGTTGCGCACTGTATCAAACATTTATATCCGGCAATCGTTTCCACTCTATCAGCGAATTAAATCATGCCTGAATTACCTGAAGTTGAAGTCACACGACGCGGCGTTGCGCCGTATTTGGAAGGTGCCACGGTGCACGCCGTCATTTTCCGGCGCGAAGGCTTGCGCTGGCCGTTCCCGCAGGGCTTACCCGCCACCTTGGCTGGCCACACCATACGCGCCACCGGGCGGCGCGGAAAATATTTATTGATTCATTTCGATCATGGCAGCTTGATTATTCATTTGGGCATGTCCGGCCATTTGCGCATCTTGTCGGCAAATGAAGTTGCACAAAAACACGACCACTTTGATTTGGTCGTAAAAAGCAATGCAGGTTTAACCGCGATGCGCCTGACCGATCCGCGCCGCTTCGGTGCGGTACTGTGGCACGCCCTGCAAGATGGCCCGGTCGAACAACATGCCTTACTGGTAAAGCTGGGAATTGAACCATTGGAAGCGCAGTTTTCCGGCAAGCTATTGCACCGGGAAACCCGCAAACGCAACAGCGCAATCAAGCAAGTGTTGCTGGCAGGCGACATCGTGGTCGGGGTCGGGAATATTTATGCATCCGAGAGCCTGTTTCGTGCCGGCATCAATCCGCAAACCCCGGCATGCCGTATCAGTCTGGCCCGCTACAATAAGCTGGCCGAGGCGATTCGTGTCATTTTAGCTGCTGCCATTGAAAAAGGAGGCAGTACATTGCGTGATTTCTTGGGTGTAGATGGCCAAACCGGCTATTTTCAGCAATCCTATTTCGTTTATGACCGCACCGAATTACCTTGCTACATGTGCGGCAATCCGATCCGACAATTAAAACAAGGGCAACGCTCGACCTTTTATTGTCCGACTTGCCAAAAATAATCATTGTCACCAGCGCAATATATCGACAACGCCGTCTTGCACAGGCTGGACGAAAGCACTAACATCAGTGACAATAGAGAAGCCTGTTGAGAAGTGGCGTTGGCTTAGGCCAATTTTATCTCCGGGCATTCAACAACAAGCTAACCGTGGTGGGGGCAATGTGAGTAATCTGGTCCAGGATTTCCAAATTTACAGTACCTGGCGCAAAGGCGTCGTATCCGCTTTGGAGCGCTATCGGTCATGGGTGCATGATGCCGAGCTATCCGACCCCTCGTGCGAAAAGCGTTTTTCGCGTGCTTTTGGGCGGCTGGCCGATGATAAATTATCGATTGCCTTTGTGGCTGAATTTTCTCGTGGCAAATCAGAATTAATTAATTCGATCTTTTTTGCCGATTATGGGCAACGCATTTTACCGTCCTCAGCGGGCCGCACCACAATGTGCCCGACCGAGTTGATGTATGACGCAGCCATTACCCCTTGCATCCGCCTGCTGCCGATTGAAACCCGTGCCCAACCCTTATCCACCAGCGACTTTAAAACCCGCCCCGACGAATGGACGGTGTTGGCGCTGGACATTCAATCCGGTGAAGGCATGCTGGAAGCCTTCAAGCAAGTGAGCTTAACCAAGTTTGTCAGCATCGAAGAAGCCCAAACCTATGGCTTGTACGACGCCGATGACCCGGATATCAGCCTGACCTTAAATGAAGATGGTTTGATCGAAATTTCGCTGTGGCGGCATGCGATTATCAACTTCCCCCACCCTTTGCTGAAAGAAGGTCTGGTCATTTTGGATACACCGGGTTTGAATGCGATTGGTACCGAACCGGAATTAACGCTCAATTTAATCCCCAATGCGCACGCGGTGCTGTTTATTTTGGCAGCCGATACCGGCGTTACCAAGAGCGATATTGATGTCTGGCGCAACCATATTGGGGCCGGGCCGGGGCGCATGGTGGTGCTCAATAAAATCGACAGCATGTGGGATGAATTACGTTCCGAAGCCGAGGTGGAGCGTCAAATCAACAAACAGGTGAGCACCGTGGCGCATACTTTGGCACTGGAGCCACGCCAGGTATTCCCGGTTTCGGCGCAAAAAGGTTTGGTCTCCAAAATCAACAAAGATGCGGCTTTGCTGAAAAAGAGCCGCCTGCCGGTGCTGGAAAATGCGCTGGCCAATGAATTGATTCCAGCCAAAAAAGACATTATCAGCCTGCAATTGAAGGAAGATATCGATGGTTTGATCACGGCGCAAAACACCATGGTTTCCTCGCGCATGCGTAGCGTGGTGGAACAATTATTTGAATTCAAGAGCCTGCGCGGCAAAAATCGCAATGTGGTTGAACACATGATGAAGCGAATTGACGCCGAGAAGAA
>JBKJLF010000222.1:0-9572 GCA_046597185.1 Burkholderiaceae bacterium
AAAACACCAGCCGGAATTGGAAGAGCTTGGTTGCCTTGATAAAGATCATTCTGGAATGTGTGCTCGCATTTTCGCTGGTGTGCCTCGCGCTTGAAGGGCTAAGCCGATTGGCTCATCTGGGCAAGCGGCCAATGATTCCCTTTATTTCCGACAGCTATGGCAACCCGCGCATGCCGGGGCATTTTTCCAGCAACATCAAGTTTCCTGGGGGTGAACCGTTTAAGGTGTGTACCGACAGTAACGGGCTGCGCGCTGTGCGTTGTGATGTGACCGATGCCAATCATGGGGTGTTGGTGGTTGGTGATTCTCAGGCCATGGGTTGGGGCATGGATTTTACCGACACCTACGCCTATCATGTTGCCCAGGGATTGCCTGGGTTTACGCCCGACAATGTCAGGGCAATGGCTGTTGCTGGTGCCGATGTAGAATCGTTGCAAACTTGGGCGGCTGCCTTGCCAGGCAAGGCGCAAAACAAAACCAAGCTCAATATCATTACCCTGAATCTTGGCAATGACCTTGATGAAATGTACTTTGGCCGGGCCAGCCTTTCCGTCGCACGGTTCAATGCAGCGCAGGAGTGGCTCTTGACACATAGTGTGTTCATGCTCGATTTCATGATCTTCAAAAGTATCGTCCTTCAGGCTGATTGGCCATTGCCCCCTGGGGCCAATCCGGTGCTATTTGCACTAAACAAGTCGGAACTTGAACACTTTGTTGATGCCACAGTTACGGCAATTGATAAATTAGCCAAGCGACTGCCGCCAACCGAGCGTACAGTGGTTCTTTTGCTACCCAATGACTATCAGATCAATGCGTCCGAGTTTAATAAATATCGTCGTTTTTATCCCAAAGAAAGTCAATTTTTATCATGGCAACGCCGTGTTGGCGAAGCAAGTAAATTGCTTGATCATTTCGAGAGCGATATCGGCAAACGACTGGTTGCTCAGGGTTACCGTGTTGCACAACCCACGGCTGCGCTTAAAACCTTTCCTGTTGATAAGATCCTTGATCGTAGCAGTCACCACTTCACCCGCTTTGGCCAAACTATTTTGGCAAAAAGCATTACCGATTCGCTTGCTGATAACAATGATAAACACTGATATTCAACAATCGCCCGGAGGGAATAAAACACGCGGTTTAGCGTGGAAACGCAGCCTGCGTTGGCTCGGACTGGTTTTTTCCGGAATACTCATCCTCGTGGCAATTGCAGAATGCGGTTTGCGCGTGTTGCTTGGCGATGCCTATTTTTCGCCACCGATATTCAACCCTGCGGCAGGAAATGCGCCCTATGGCTTGGCTTCTGACAGGTTCAGTCGGATATATCAATTCGGACGCGTTCTCGATGTTAACAGCGATCAATCTGGTAATCGGCTTACTGTTAACGCCGCATCCAATGCGGCCGTCAAACTTCATGTGATTGGTGATTCACAGGTATTTGGTTGGGGACTGTCAGATCAGGAAACGGTGGCATCCCAATTGCAACAGATGCTGGGCAGCCGGATTCAGGTGGTTAATCATGGCGTACCGGGTTATGGTTCGTTTGACTATTTATATGTATTAAAAAAAATCCCGGTAAATGAGGCGGTGATGGTGTTGCATACTGAAGAAAACGATACCTGGGATGCCTATCGCCTGTTCCGCAGCGCGTATGTTCAATGTGGCTATCTGGTAACTTACCTGGACAAGGCCAGTCCAATCCGCTGCGGCATGATGAATTCGCGGACGGTACAGGGTGTTTTTGAACTTTGGGATCGATTCCAGCATTGGCATCGGCCCACGCCATTGGGATTTTCCCCGCACTCGGCAGTCGTTGCCTCTGTTCTCAATAAGCGAATTGACGATTCTTATTCTTCCGAGCGCAAGCGTCGTGGCCATCAATTGATGTTTTCCATTGTTCCATGGAAGGCGCGTTACTCGTCTGAGTGGTTGCTGCGCTACTCCCCGGCGCTGGCGCTGGCTACGGATGCAATCCCGACACCGTTTGCGGATGATGCAGGCATGCTCAATCATTTTGCAAAGCACCCCAATTCCGCATCCCTGTACCTGGATGGCGATTCACACCTGTCGCCTGATGGTGCCAGATACTTGGCAAAAAATTTAGTAGAACTTGCAATTGGACGGCTTTCTGTAACCGAGGCTGACATTAAAAACCCATGACTCAATGAGTAGCGTAATGAACCAACATCAAAAAAATGAGTTTTTTAGTGTCGAGGAATCACGTCATCGGCTTGACCAATTACTGCAGCCGATCGGACTGAACGATTTCTTGTCAGAATATTGGGATAAACAACCGTTGTTTGTTTCCGGCTCCGAAAACCGGTTCAACGACTTGGGCGATGCCACCAAACTACGCGCGCTAATTGAAAGCGGTAGTCCATGGCAGTTCCGTCGTTTGCCGGAAATGTATCTTGATGGTGGCTTTATTGCTCATGAAGAGCTGGTTCGTACTTATATTGACATGGATAATCGTCAGGCAACCGCGCCGATTTTGCCACGGATCAAAAAATTACTCCATGCGGGTGCAACGGTGAATTGCTTTGGTCAGGAACCGCATTTTCCGGTCCTTCATGCAATGCGGAGGGACATTGCGCTTGCACTGTCTGCCGAGGTTGAGGCCAGTTTCTTTTACTCTCAGCGCGACCACCGCGGTTTGGCACCACATTATGACTGTGTCGAGATTTTTGTTTTGCAAGTCAGTGGCAGCAAGCGTTGGCATGTTTCTAATCAACGCGTCATGAATCCGGTGGTCGGTTATGGTACTGCAACAACCTACGACCATACTGCGGGGCATGCCACTATCGAATTGGAACCAGGTGATTTGTTGTATATGCCGCGTGGCACTTTTCATCACGCCTGTGCTATTACTGATGAATCGCTACATGTTACTCTGGCGGTCAAATTGCCAATGTATGTCGATTTGCTGGAAGCATTAATAAAAACAGCCCCGGAGTGCGATCCCGTTCGTGAGTATTTGCCAATCAATGGCCCTGCTTCATGGGCCAGTGCTGGCCCGGAATTACTCAAGCGTTTGTCCGCCGCAGTTGAAACAGCCGAATTTCGGGCGGCGGTTCAGTCCCGGCTCATTACTCGTTCCGCGTTCCTGAGTGATACATTGATCCCCTCTACCAATAAAGAAATCCAATGACCGTTGAGCTTAAAGAAATCATCCAGCGGCGCACAGGTACATTACCGGATGTGAGTACTTTGCGCAGGCTTTTCGGTGAATCGTGGCAACCGATTAGTCCGGCTGATACGTTTAATTTCGCTAAACGCTATTGCCAACTGGCTTTACAGATGCCACGTGAGTTGGCAAAGGATGTTGCCGAACAAGGTGCCGATGCCTTGATCAAATTCATTGCCGAATTTCCATCTGTACTTGAGCAGGAGATTCTCAGTCTGGCCGCTTTTCACGGAGAAATCAAATCTGCGTGGGAAGAGCCCCATGTCAGCATCTTTGTTGCCTTGTGTAACACTGTGCATGACGTTTGGGCACATTTGGTCGGCCCAGAAGCCAAAGACGATGGTGCGATTGAAATGCAACTGCTTTCCACGCACGTTTCTACTGCCCTGGATTATGGTGCTGGTGCCGGTCATTTCAGTTTAGTATTGGCGGGGCATGGGGTTGCGGTTGATGTGGTCGAAGTGGACCCGGTCAAAGTCGAATTTTTGCGCTTTCGGGCAAGCATGGCCAAGCTTGATGACAAAATCCGCTTGGGCAGCCATCGCACCCATTACGACATGATTGTCGCTATCAATGTGCTTGATCATATGGAGCAACCGTTGTCGGCAATTCGGTTTTTTGCAAATCACTTGCATGCTGGCGGTATTCTTTACACGCTTGCGGCGTTCCCGAACGACGGTTGGCATCAGGCCGATCCGAAAGCAATCGAATCCTGCGCCGAGGTTTTATGGCGTCATTTTGCGTTAAGCGCCATACCCACAGTAATACCTTGGTTTGACGGTTTCATCCGTCGTGGCGAGTTATCCGACACAACCGATTTTTGCGCACGTTATCCCTGTCTGCATCCCAAAGCACAATTTCAGCCAGAAGCGGGTACAACAGACAGTTTGCTGATATCAAAGTCATTTTATACAAAACCCTGCTCACTAAACAATGATTGCATTGAACTGTGTCGGGAATTTGACGGTACACGCACATTGGGTGATTTGGCGGCTGAAATGGAATGCAATCCGGAAGAGTTGATTTCATTTTGCCGTTTCCTTGAAGCACAGCGGCAATTTTGTTGGCTTGATAGGCCAGTTGAGAACATGGTTGGAAACGAGGTCAAGGTATCGCAAACAGCGATGAAAGAAATTTCTTGATTTTTAATGACTGTATCGTGAATTATAAAAAGACAAGGAAAATACAATGATAGGTTCAAAAATCCGATCAGTGATCACACATTTTTTATTGCCGCTTTTTTGGAAAAAAGATACTGAAAATGCAGCCAAAGCATTGAAGCAGTTTTCCGAAGTTGAATTCGATAGCGCATGGCAATATTTGAATGCGATGAATCATGTTGATGTGCCGAAAACGCAATTGATGTTGTTTGAAAATCTTTTGGAAGAGATGGAGCACTCGGATGCCTTTCTTCACAGTGCGCACCAGTTAGCAACACAACGTCTTGCTGGGCAGCAAAAAGCCCGCACGGTGTTGGTTAATCATGCCCGGCAAATTCCGTATTTTCTGGCCTTTGCCCACGAGAGCGAAAAAGCAATTTGCGCCCAGTTCAAGGGATATGCCCGTGCATGCCAGCATTTGCCGACAGTCGCAAAGGTTTTCAACGAAATCGCGTGCGAGGAAGAGAAGCATGAGCGCGAAGCCCATGTCGCATTGGTAACATTAATTGGGTCACGCCAATTGGCAGCTCGTCTGGTTTGGCAGGTGCGTTTGAATAAATCCTGGCAATCATGGATGCGCGGTACAAAATATATTGGTGAATTTATGTTTGCATTTTGGTTAGGTGCGGTTTACTTCCTTTTTGGCCCTATTCTGCGCGGCTATTGCACGCGCCGCCTGGTAACTGAGAATATGAATACGCAAGCTATTACACAAACGGATATCACAATGACTAAATTAGGGGAAGTGAAATGAATACGGAAGTGACGATCGATCAGTTGATGGCGAACCACGATACTGATCCCGCATTGGCTGGGCAACAAATCAGAGGGCTACTTGATACAGGTGTGGATGAGAATGACTTGCCGCGATTCGCCTGGTTAATCAACCACGTTATCGGTGAATTACTGCATGGCTGGCCCGAAGCACACCAATTACAGCGCAAACTCCAGCCACATAGCAAGCATCGCGCCGTGTTGCGCCATCGTGCGGTTGCCGCGTTGTGCGCGGGCGCGCCCCTTGATGCCTGGAACGAGCAGGTTTGCCTCAGTCTTGAAACAGGGGCCAGTCGTGCCCAGGCAGAGGTGGCAATCCGGCTGGGCGTATTGCAACATGAAGCCGCCAACGTCCATCCTGATGCGTTGGTGCAGGTCATACTCCCTTTGTTTGCAGAAATGCAGGAGTGGCGTGACTATGGGCCATTGGGCGACATTTTTGCTGCATCACTGAACAACATCATTTCCGGCCTGCTTGATCACAAAGAGCTTGATATTACCAATTCCAAGCATTGTGATGTCATGGAGCAGGGCTCGCGGCTTTGTCGGCAAATATGGCAGACAGCGGGGAGCTGGCTGCATTGTGAGCGCGCTGATTATTTGGTTGCAATAGCCTGCAACCGGATCGGAAATTGGCCCGCTGCGGCCGACGCCGCGCAAGCCGGGCTCAACACAATCGCATCCAATGGTGTCGAAGAGGTGGATCAGGCGTTCCTGTTGCTTGAGCTGGCCCGCGCCCAGCGGGAAATGGGGCGTCAGGACGAGCACATTGTCAGCCGTAACGCCGCTTTCGCGTTGGCTGAACGGTTCGATGAGGATGGCCTGCGTGAGTGGTTCGACTCAAGGGCTGCGGCATAAGTTTGTGTGCCTTTTTTAGGCATAACAAGTCTTGGTGAGGTGGTTTTCAACTTCAACCAAGAATACCTTCGCAAATGAGTATCAATGATTTTGCGAATCTCTTTTCAACTTTAATCGGGAGTTATTATGGAAGATCCAAAGAAAGATAAGAAGTCCAGCAGCAAACTGAAAAAATTGGTCTACGCCAGCCTCGCAGGTGCGTTGGTTGGTGTGACATGTACTGCCGGAGCTGGACACGGCAATGCTTCGGCACACAGAACAACCAGTTTTGATTGGGATGCTGTGGAAGTTTCCAACACCGCCGCAGATACCAATGCACAACCAACTGGCTCAGCCAAATAATGGTTGAGTAGGACGTTTTGGCCGGGGCAGTATTGCAACGGCCAAAACTTAAGACAGATTCTCGTCATGGCAAATATCCTTCCCCATACAATCAGCATCCCTGATCGCCTGCTAGCAAAAGCGTTGGCCGGGCATCCTTTGCAGGCGATTACCGAATTACAAACCCATATCGCACAATCTGAAAACGATGGTGCGCTCTGGTCGGCACTGGGCATTGCCTTTGGCTTGGCAGGCCAGTTTGATCAGGCGATTTCAGCTTTGAACCGTGCCTTGGCAGCGTTACCCGGCCATGTTTTGTCGAAGGCATACATGGGTATTTTCTTGCATTTGACAGGAAAGCATGAGCAAGCATCTGACCTGCTTGATTACGAAGGCATGACGAGTCAAGTCAAATTACACGCAGAAAAGAATGACGGGCAAATCAACGCATTTCATACCGATTTAATTGCGCATTTGCGCCAACACCCCAGCCTGACTTGGCAATTGGCGAATAAAGCCACCCAGGGGGGTTGGCAATCCGGCGAATTATTGCAAGACGATGCCCCCGTTATCCGGGAACTACATCAATTGTTACGCGCCGGAGTGCAACAAATCATGCGCAGTTGGGGCGAAGATGAGGAGGAGCTAGCATCTAAGTTTCCTTTGCGAATGAGCGCATGGGGAGTCATACTGCAAAGCGGCGGGTATCAGGAGCCACATGTGCATCAGGCTGGCATACTCAGCGGCGTATACTACGTCGCGGTTCCGCCGATGAGCGGCGGGCCGCATGCTGGCGCACTTTCTTTTCCCGTTGCCCTGCCATGGTTGCCACAAGCTGGTATCAGAAGTGACGCCTTTTTTATCCAGCCGCAGGCTGCACACATGGTGTTGTTCCCATCCTATTTTTGGCACCAAACAGTACCATTTGTCGGAAATGAAGATCGTATTTGCATTGCTTTTGATATTTTTCCACCTGAGGCTTCATCATGACTTTAACCAATGGTTTTTTGGAGGTGGCTGAGAGGCTACTTGATCCCGGCATGGGAACCGAGAATGTTGGTTTTATGCTTTACTCCTTGGTGCGTATGCGCCGCCCTGAAACCGTACTCGCAGTTGGCCTTGGCTATTCAACCCTGTTCCTGTTGCAAGCTTTATCGGACAATTTGGTCGAGGCAAAACGTGACAGCCGGATTCGCGATGGAAGGCTGAAAGACGATGGCCGCAAGGAAGTGCTGCGACAGGATGATGGATACCCGCCAGAGACATCCGTACATTTGCATGGTATTGATGATTTCAGTGCCGACGACGGGCGCTTATCGACCTTGCTAAAATATATCGAGCAGCAGGGGCTCTCTTCATTGTTCACATTGTATCGTTGTCGTTATCAGGAAGCGGAATTGCCGCCTGATGCCGCCCCGTATGGTTTTATATGGATCGATTGCGCTCACCAGTTGGACTACAGTGACCTGTTAAACCGCTATTGGCCATTGCTTGATTCCGATGGTGGATTGCTGGCTTTGCATTACACCTACATTGATATAAACGTTGCCACGGCAAGCGGTGATCAAGCCGTTGTTGTTGCCGGGCCATTGGTTAATACAATAAAGCAACAACTGCTGACGGCTGGCATGGCGGCAAACTTTGAATTGTTGTCCCTAGTCGAACCCCACAAACTGCGCCAGGGTAGCCTGACAATTTTACGCAAACTCGATGAAAGCGAGCTCTGTCGCCCGGCATTGCTTGCGCAGGAGCAGCAATTCCTTTATGGCGACCAAGGCACGCCACTTAACAACCTTAACCAACGATAAGTAATTATGAAAAGAAATTTCTCTTGGCCTGAAGCTACATTTCTTCACGGTGTTTTGGCCGTCCTGTTGGCAAGTCGCGCATATGCGCAAGAGGTGGTCCCGCCAAAGATTGCACCACCCGTGTCGGTTACCAAAACACACTGTAAAATCCTTCTTGATGGCAAGGATGATGAACCATGCTGGAGGGACGCCGCCACCTACCGTTCCTTCAGTGAATATATGCCTGAATCGGGGCGCAAACCACTTATTGAAACACGCTACCGACTGATACAGGATGCAGATAACCTGTATGTTTTTGTTGAGTGTGATGACCCCGACACGGAACAATTACGAATCGCCATGTCCCGGCGTGATAAAGTAGGCGCGGATCAGGATTTTGTATCTTTATATATCGACCCCATAGGAAAAAGATCTTTTTCACAATTATTTAGGGTAAATTCTGCCGGATCAATCAGCGATGGCACCTATAATGAAGCCAGTGCTACAGAAAATCTGGATCAGGACTTTGATTTTGAAGTGAAAACCCACATACAAAGCAAAGGATGGAATGCCGAATTCAAAATTCCGTTACGGGAATTGCGGACAGGCGAAACGACTGATCTGGCTAAATTAACCTTGCTGGTTGCGCGTAACTACCCGAGACAGCAGAATTATTTGTTCACCTCCGCTGAATTGTCACGTTATTCTGATTGCTATCTATGTCGCAATAGTGAAATTCAAGGCATGACCTTACCAGCCGACCCTTCTTTTTTAAAAATATCACCGTTTGTGGTTATCCGAAACAAGCAAGAACGCCATGAAAATGGAACGAAAACCAATCATGCCCAATCCGATGCAGGGGTTGACATCAAGGCCCGATTTGGATCGTCCTGGCTCATTGATGCGACGTTCAAGCCTGACTTCTCACAAGTCGAAATTGACGCCCCCCAACTGGCGGCAAATGCGCGTTTTGGCCTTTACTTTCAGGAAAAGCGACCATTTTTTCTGGAAGGTGCGGATTTGCTGGATACGCCGCTTTCCCTGATTTACACTCGAAGCATCGCTAAACCGCAAGTTGGTGTCCGGTTGACGCATCGCACCGACGCAAGCGACGCCTTGGTCATTGCCGTCAAAGATTTGGGCGGGGGAGCCATACTTTATCCGGGAGCGTTTGCCTCAATTCCGATCGTCCGCGATACTCATGCGTCAATATTGTTGGCGCGAACCCGATACCATCTCCAACCTGGCATCGATGTCGGTGCCATTGCTAGTAGCCGTAATTCAGCAGACGGCACACGCAATGCAGTGATCAGCGGTGACGTGGTCTGGCAAATTGATGGTAAGAATAAAGTTCGATTCCAACTTGCAACCAGTGAAACAAGTGGTGACCAGCGCGCGAAGCTGGAAGGAAGTAAGGAAAAATCCGGTTTGGGAACGGCATTTTTTGTTGACCATTCTTTTTATGGTGACACCTTCGACTCCTTGTTGACC
>JBKJLF010000364.1:0-2895 GCA_046597185.1 Burkholderiaceae bacterium
CGAAATTTGTGCGGCACCCAGGAGTCAGCCGCCATATTCGCCAGAACGGAAGGCCCGCCCAAAAAGCCGGTGTTGGCGGCCACAAATAGCAAACCCGCTTCCAATGCCAGCACCACGGCCAGCAATACCTGATTGAGCAGCGGGCCACCCAAGTGCATACTATTGATGATGGCGCGAAAGGTTGAGGCGTTCAAGGTTTCACCCGGAACCGGCTTTGCGTCCCACAGCAGATAGAGCAAAATGATGCCGCCCGCCGTAAAGGCCAGCGATAGCGCCATATACATCATCGTCATTTTGCCGGTGCGCACGCGCGGTTCCGCCAAAATATTCACGTTATTGGACACCGCTTCAAGGCCTGTGTAGGTGCCGCCGCCCTGTGAATAGGCCAGCAATAACATACTGACGACCCCGGTCCAACCGATGTTTTTCGCCAATTCTCGCGTATCGTTCATGGTTTGTGGCAATAAATTCGGTAACTCGCCCAAATGCGCGCCGATGCCATAGATAATCAAAATCAAATGAGTAATGACAAAACCCAAAAAAATCGGCAACAAAACTTGAATTGCTTCTTTTAAACCGCGCAAATTCAAGACAATCAAGACCGCAATCATCACCCCTTCTGCCCATAATTTATAGGGTTGAAAGCCCAGCGGCAAAAACGAAGCCAGCGCATCCACCCCCGAGGCAATGGAAATGGCAATGGTCAATACATAATCCAAAATTAAAGCACAGCCGGAAATCAAACCAAAATAAGGCCCTACCAATTTGCTTGCGACCCGATAGCCGCCACCGCCGGTTGGAAATAATTCAATCACCTGGTTATACGCCAGCGCAATCACAAAAACGGTGATCGCGGTGGCCAAGGCCATATATAAACCCAGATGGGTATTGGCACCCAGCGCATGAAAGGTTTCTTCCGGCCCATAGGCGGATGAAGACAAGCCATCCGCCCCCAAGCCAACCCAGGCTAAAAACGCCACCAATGCCATCGAATGCCTGGTTTCACTCTTCAAAGGATCCAGTGCTTTACCTAACACCATTTCCCGAATTTTCGTTCTTTTCCCCATAACGCCCCAATCAACACCACAATCACAGCCCTCACACAGGCCCAACACAGGCCCATATAGTTGCAAATCATCAGCAAATTTGCTTGATGATACCTGTTTCGTGTCAATTTCAGTGCAAACGAGGGAAATTCTTGGATGCCACTTGCACGTTTTGGCAAAATCGTGCATAATTTCATTTCTGCGTTGCCGAGATGGCGGAATAGGTAGACGCACGGGACTCAAAATCCCGCGCCGCAAGGCGTTCCGGTTCGATTCCGGATCTCGGCACCAAATCAATACCAAAAAATCCCGTAAAACCTGATCCGTTTTACGGGATTTTTTTATGCGCTCCTCAAGCGCCTTGCAGCACACCCGCTGGCAACATGATTACGCCTCGCGCAATGTTTGCAAAGGCGGATGCAGCAAAACGCTGCGCAAGCCCCACCAGCCACCGCCCATGGCACACACCACCCCGGCCAAGGCACCAATTAACCACACTTGCGGCTGCCAAGCCCAAATAAATTCAAACGCAAAGCGCGCCAAAGCCCAACCTGTGGCCGCAGCACCACTGGCGGCCAGCAAGCCCGCCAACGCGCCAATAAAGAAAAATTCGATGCGTTGCGAGCGCTGTAATTGCATGCGGGTGGCCCCCAAGGCGCGCAACAAACCGGCTTCGCGTTTGCGCTCGTCTTGCGAGCCCATCAATACCGCATACAACACCATGGCACCCGAGGCCAGGGTGAAGGCAAATAAAAATTCAACCGCCGCAATCACCTGATCCAACACGGTTTGCACCTGGCGCAAAATCTGGCCCGTATCCACCACCGTCAAATTCGGAAAATCACGACTCAATTGATCGGCAAGCGGTAATTTCGCGGGCGGCAAATGAAATGCGGTAATCCAGGTCTGCGGCATATCGCGCATTGCCAGCGGGTTGATGATGATATAGAAATTGACCCGCATCGAACCCCAATCGAGCTTGCGCACACTGGTCATTTTGGTTTCAACAATTTGCCCGCCAATATCAAAGCTTAATTGGTCGCCCAGTTGCAAACCCAAATTTTTGGCCAAGCCCTGTTCCACCGACGCTTCTGCCTGCGCCTGTTTGCCATACCATTGCCCCTGCACGATTTCATTTTGCGCAGGCAAATTCTCCATGGTGGAAATGTTAAACTCGCGCTCCAGGGTGTTTTTGACGCGCTCTTCCTTATACACGCCAGCACTGGTCAGCTTGCCATTGATGCGCACCAAACGGCCACGGATCATCGGAAACAAGAGCGAGGTATCGACCCCGGCTTGGCGCAATTTGTCAGCCAGCGCTTCTTTTTGATCCGGTTGAATATTAATCACGAAACGGTTGGGCGCATCCGGCGGCGTGGTATTGCGCCACGCCTCCACCAATTGTCCACGCACCACGGTGAGCAATAACAAAGCCATCAAACCCAAACCGAGGGCCACGATTTGCACCACCGTGGCAGCGGGGCGGCGCTGCAATGAGGTTAGTGCAAAGCGCCAAGCCGGAAAGCTGAGGCCCAAACGCAATGCACGCAAAGCGCGCAAACTTAACCAGGCCAGCGCGGCAAAGCCAGCCAAACCGATCAGGAAACCTGCCCCCACCATCAAACCCAACTTGATTTCGCCCGCTTGCCACAACAACAAACCCAAAAACCCGGCCCCACCCAATAGATAGCTAAATACGGTTAAGGCTTGCGGCACATCGTTTTCACGTCGGATCACGCGCATCAGGGTCACGTTGCGCAACTGTAAGAGCGGCGGCAGGGGAAAAACAAACAATAACACCATGCCCGTTGCCAGCACTTTAACCGCCGGCATGAGCAGGGGCTGCGGC
>JBKJLF010000388.1:0-5962 GCA_046597185.1 Burkholderiaceae bacterium
AATTTTTCATCCCGAAGCGCTTCTAGCGCCTTTTCATATGAATCATCCATATTTTGCTCCCGTTTTGTGGTGTAGCTACCGTATCAAGTACCTGCCAACTAGCTGTGGCGCTGACCGAAGATATTGTAATGGAAAAATGCCGCTCATTGTAACAAATGGAGGATGCAAATTTGAATGGGTCTCAAGTATTGGAAAACAAGCGACTCCCCTAAAAAGTGCGGTTGTGAAAGCACTCTGAGGGGGATCACACCATTTCCATCAAGTTATGCGATCAAAAACCGCAAAAATGCCATCAAGGTGGTTGGTCGTACACAGGTGCGCCAAACAAACTATGGTAAGCTGTTGCCATTCGATAGCAAGACAACAAGGACGAGGCAAATGGCAAATGAAGCAACGCTGAAGGGCTTATTTCAAGCGCTCAAATTAGATATTCCGCTCGATTATAGTGTCCCCGCCGATCAGGCTTTATATGTGGCCAACATCCATGGCGCAGACAATGATCCGATTGATGATCTCTTCACCTACATCAGTATTGCCGAAGCACCCAACGCCAGCCTGTTTACTGGCCATCGTGGCGTGGGCAAATCGACCGAATTACGCCGCCTCGCCGCAAAATTACCGCGCCAAGATTTTTTTGTCGGCATGGTTGACGTTACCGAATACATCAATGTAGCCGAGCCAATTAGCACCGAAACCTTGCTTCTCACCCTGGTTGCTGCCTTGGTTGATAGTGCGGACACCCAGCTTGGTGGCGCGAGAATGGAGAACAGCTATCTAAACCGGTTTAAGAAATTCATGACGGACACCCAAATCAGCATTCCCGAAGTAAACGCAGCCGGGGCCAAAGTCATGATTAAACAGACCCCGGATTTACAAAGGCTGGTAAGTGAAGCCATAGGCGGCGCAACCGCGCAACTAGCTGCCAAAGTGAATGCATTTTGCAAAAAAATAGTCGAGGAAGTGCGGCAACACCAGGGCGAGCATATGCAAGTCGTGTTGATTGTCGATTCGCTCGAACGCTTGCGCGTGAGCGGGCTTGATGCGCAAAGCTGTTACGACGCGATCAAGCGCACCTTTGATACCAATGCCGAATTTCTGAAAATGGACGATTTTCATGTCGTCTATTCAGTGCCACCGTATTTGCCGTTTTTAATCCCCGGCATCGGCTCATTTTTCGGTGGCGAGCTTTATTCACTTCCCCATATCAAGGTTTTTGAAACACCGACCAATTTTACCCAAATCACCCCGGTAACACCGTGCGAAATTGGTTTGGCTTTAATGGTTGAAAGTGTACGCAAACGCTACCCGCAGGTAGAGCAAGTCATGCCTACCACCATGCTCAAGCAACTCGCCTTAGCTTCCAGCGGCAGCATGCGCGACTATTTTCGGCTCATTCGCTCCGCTTGTACCAAGGCTTTGGCAAAAAGCGCGGCCTTGCCGCTTAACGATGACAAATGGATCAACGCGGCGCAGCAAGTATTGCATAATGAAATGCCCTTGGCGGCTGAAGATAAAGCATGGCTCAAAACGGTGCGCGCAACCCATGGCGCGGGCTTGGAAAAGATCGACAACTTAGCGCAATTGGCGCGCCTGTTCGATAGCAGTGTGATCCTGGCCTACAAAAATGGCAAGAATTGGTGTGATGCGCACTACCTTTTGCATCAAGAATTAGCGCAATGAGTCAAGACGACCACAGCATCAGTCCTGGCGATGCATGGG
This sequence comes from Burkholderiaceae bacterium, assembly GCA_046597185.1. Lineage (GTDB taxonomy): Bacteria > Pseudomonadota > Gammaproteobacteria > Burkholderiales > Burkholderiaceae_D > CAMBDR01. The sequence goes on from JBKJLF010000388.1 coordinate 1,720, forward strand.
CAGAGTTATCCATCGTTTTCGATTTAATTGATGGCATGTGCCTGGTGTTTTTGTATTCCGATAGCCGTAGCGCGCTCAATCAAATCAAACAATGGGCCAGCGACATGTGGCGCGCGCGCACTGCGCCCGTGTACGTGAGCACACCAAGCGAGCCAGAACAGGCAGCGCGCAACTTGCTGGAAGAGCTTGCCGCGCAAGAAAAAGGCATTTTAAAAGCGCCGATTTGGATCGAGCTATTGGCCGTTGATGAATACGGCAGCAACGCCTGGGATATGGCACGCGCCACCCTGCTAGCGCGCTTGAATGAGTCCCGCGCCTGGCTCACCAACACCTTGGCGCGGCCCTTGGTCATTTGCATGCCGGGCGAGTGGTACAGGCGCACCCCACAAATTGCGCCCGACTTATGGCAGGTAAGAAATTTTGTCGCCAGCTTGCAAGGCGCGCCGCTGCCCGCAAGCAGGCCGCAAGCACAGGGTGCCGCTACCAGCGCACTGGCCTGGGGTGCCGCCTTGCCAGCGCCGCACTATGCGCCGCCGCTGCTCGACTCTCACCACCCGGACATTGCCAGCGCACAAAAAAAATACTACACCGCCCAGCACCATTGGGACGAAGCCAAGGCCAAGCTGGCGCAAGCAGATGCTAACCTGAGCGAAGCCGCGCGCAATAAATTATGGGCCAAGCTGCGTGCCGTATTTGTTGCTGCCAATGATTTAGGCGAGGCTTATTTGGCGCAAAAACAGCTTGCAGAGGCGCTGTATTGCTTTCGCGAGAGTTTAAGCATCTGCCGCCAACTGCAAACGGTGCTGGGCGCACGGCATGAAGTATTGCGCGATTTATCCATCGCGCTTGATAAAATCGGCAATGCTGAAATGGGAGTCGGGCAATACACTGCGGCCCTGCACGCTTACCAGGAAAGCCTGAGCCTGGCGCGTGAATTATTCAAACAATCGGGTGTGAGCACACAAACCCGGCGCGATTTAAGCATATCACTTAACAATGTAGGCGATGCCGAGCGCGCCACTGGCAACTATAGCGCCGCCTTAAACGCCTACCAAGAAAGCCTGGCACTACGTCGAGATTTACACGCCAAATTAGGCGATAGCCAGCAAGTTTTGCGTGACTTATCGTTTTCGCTAGAACGAATCGGCGATACCGAAACCGCACTCGGCCACCATGACGCCGCACTTGCCAGCTACCGCGAAAGATTGGCACTGAGCGAACAATTACGCAGCTTTAGCCAGGATACCCCCACGGCATTGCGTGAGCTATTGGTAGCCTTTAATCGCGTTGCCGAGGCTGAATTTAACACAGAGCAATTTTCGCTCGCCGCCCAGCACTACCAGGCGGGCTTGGACTTAAGCCAACAACTGCAAAAGTGCTTGGGCGATACGCCAGAGACACTGCGTGATTTATTCGTATCCCTAAGCAAATTAGGGCGCTGCGCACACCAAACCCTACAATTCCCAGCCGCCTTAGCCCACTACCAAGCCAGCCTGAAATTAGCTTGGCAATTACAAAACCTGTTAGGCAACACCCCCCAAGTATTGCGCGACCTTGCCATATCGCTAGAAAACATCGGCATCATCGAACATGAAACCGGGCAATATCAAGCTGCCCTCACCAGTTACCAACAAAGCCTGCGCCTTTTACTACAACGCCAAGCCGCACTGGGCGATAACCCCGAGGTTGTGCGAGACCTGGCCACCATCCACCACAACATTGCGCTTGCAGAAGGTGCGCTAGCCGAGCAACAAGCCAAGGCCAGCGCAACACCAGCCGATTCATAAATCACCACTTCGCTGCTTACCTGATTTGGCCGTAGCGGTGGAATTTGATTTTGTATAGCTCATCATACGCCCGTTGCCGCGCCGCTTGGCTGGCGTCCAGCACCACGCACACGGACTTGCTGTAAATTAAGTTTATTGCGGCAAGCAACGCTGATGGATAAAGAAACTTTTTGGTTTTTGCCAAATACGGAGGTTTTTTTGACTCGGCCAGAATCTGCCCTTTTTATTCGATTTTTGCTATACTCCCGCCTTGCCCTGATTTTGTTCATTCTCTCACCAACCACCAAGACGATTCTTCCCATGTTGCGATTAAATGAAGTCAAATTACCGCTTAACCACACCGAGGCGGATTTGCAGGCGGCGATTTTAAAACGGCTGGGGATAGACGCAGCGGCGCTCACCCGTTTTAGCGTGTACAAGCGCAGTTATGACGCACGCAAAAAAACCGCCATCCTCTTGATTTACGCACTCGATATTGAAACACCGCTGGAAGCGCAAATTCTGCAACGCAATACTGATCCGCATCTGCTGCGCAGCCCGGACACCCATTACCATTTTGTCACCCAGGCGCGCCCACAGCAGCAAAACCGCCCGGTGATTATCGGCATGGGGCCATGCGGCTTGTTCATCGGCTTGATTTTGGCGCAAATGGGTTTTAATCCCCTGATTTTAGAACGGGGCAAATCGGTACGCGAACGCACCAAAGATACCTTCGGCCTGTGGCGCAAACGGGTGCTCAACCCGGAATCAAACGTGCAATTTGGTGAGGGCGGCGCGGGCACCTTTTCCGACGGCAAGCTGTACAGCCAAATCAAAGACCCCAAACACTATGGCCGCAAAGTCCTCACCGAATTTGTCAAAGCCGGCGCGCCGGAAGAAATTCTCTACGTTAGCAAACCGCATATCGGCACCTTCCGCCTGGTCAAAATGGTGGAACAAATGCGCGCCAATATTATTGCGCTGGGCGGTGAAATCCGCTTTGAAGCCAAGGTGGTGGATATCGACATCCAAAACCAGCAAGTGCAAGGCGTGCAATTGGCCGATGGCGAATATATTCCTACCCACCACTTGGCCCTCGCGATTGGGCACAGCGCGCGCGATACTTTTGAAATGCTGTATCAACGCGGCGTGTATGTGGAAGCCAAACCGTTTTCACTCGGCTTTCGGGTCGAACACCCGCAAGGCTTAATCGACCGCTGCCGTTTTGGCCCCAATGCCGGCAATAAAATCTTGGGCGCGGCGGATTATAAACTGGTGCATCACGCAGCCAACGGGCGCGCGGTGTATAGCTTTTGTATGTGCCCCGGCGGCACCGTGGTGGCGGCAGCCTCGGAACCGGGGCGCGTGGTAACCAATGGCATGAGCCAATATTCACGCAATGAACGCAATGCCAATAGCGCCATTGTGGTTGGCATTACCCCTGACGATTACCCCGGCCACCCCTTGGCGGGCGTGGCCTTGCAAAGGCAGTGGGAAACGCGCGCGTTTGAATTGGGCGGCAGCAATTACAATGCGCCAGCCCAATTAATGGGCGATTTTGTGGCTGGCCGGGCGTCCGCCGCGCTCGGTAGCGTGCTGCCCTCGTACACACCCGGCATCACCTTGGGCGACTTAAGCACGGCACTACCCGAGTACGCGATCAGCGCCATGCGCGAAGCGTTTCCCGCGTTCAATAAACAAGTGCCCGGTTATTTCATGGCCGATGCCTTACTCACGGGCGTGGAAACCCGCACCTCATCACCGATCCGCATTAAACGCGACGAGCAAAGCTTGCAAAGCCTGAACACCCAGGGTTTGTATCCCGCCGGCGAAGGCGCAGGTTATGCGGGTGGGATTTTGTCGGCCGCAGTGGATGGTATCCGCGTGGCTGAGGCATTGGCATTAAATATGGTTGGCAATATTAAATTGCAAAGCAATTAAGTTAAAAATGAAATTATCTCTGAACTTCCGGCCACGCTTATTCGACGCGCTGGTCAACTATAATCGGCAACGCTTGCTACAAGACACGGTTGCCGGTTTAACAGTGGGTGTGGTGGCCCTGCCCTTGGCCATGGCTTTTGCCATTGCTTCCGGCCTGCCACCCAGCAGCGGCTTGTTCACCGCCATTATTGCGGGTTTTCTGATTTCTGGCCTGGGTGGTTCACGCGTACAAATTGGCGGACCGGCCGGTGCGTTCATTGTCATTATTTACGGCATTATTGAACGCTACGGCGTCGCGAATCTGTTTTTATGTACGATTTTCGCCGGGGTATTATTGTTTTTGATGGGTTTATTCAGGCTCGGTTCTCTGGTTCGCTTTGTACCGGTGCCGATTGTAATCGGGTTTACCAACGGCATTGCCGTCTTGATTGCGTTGTCGCAACTGAAAGACTTTTTTGGCTTGCCGATCCCTAAAATGCCGGGCGACTTTTTGGCGCAAGTGGCCATTTTGTATCAATACGCGCAAAAAGTGGATT
>JBKJLF010000389.1:0-9635 GCA_046597185.1 Burkholderiaceae bacterium
CTTCCATTTTGTCCAAAATTACTTCTTCAGGCTCATTTGTGCTTGGAAATACCGCCTTCGTTCAGGCTCATACCTCATTAGACAAGGCTACGAATCGCCAATCTAATCGATCAATGATAATATAGCTTCCTTACTAACCCGCAGACGAGATCAAAATGACATCTACCCGCCCTAAATTTCAAGAAGCCTGAACGGGGCAACGACATGTTCACATTCATGATCCCCATCCGCTACGTCGAACCCGTGTTCCGCCCACCTAGCGAAGCCGACTCGCTGATCTTGCCAGTCACCGACGGCTGTTCCTGGAATCAATGCACCTATTGCGAAATGTACACATCACCGCAAAAAAAGTTTCGTCCACGTGACGAAGCCGAAACCATCGAATCGATCCGGCGCAGCGGTGCCGAATCGGGGGATGATCTGGTATTGGAGAAATTGGAGAAGGTGAATAAAGGCGAGACCTTTGCCTCCACCTGCGATGCACTCAATAAACTACAAGAAGCTGGCATCAAACGCTCGGTAATGCTTCTAAATGGACTTGGCGGCACCACCCTGTCGCGCCAACACGCGGAGAATTCGGCCAAACTGGCCAATGCAACCCAGCCCGACTATCTGGCCACTCATGCCTGCATGGGCACGTGGACTGTAATCGAGGAAAACCAGGAAAAATATGAGTTCACACAAAATTTCGATCACATCCATTTGGCGCTGGTTTTTGATCATTCTGGGCTTTATCGGTATTTTGCCCAGCCTGTATAGCGCCTGGTATTTCAATCACTATTTCGCCGAGCTGCAACAACTCGACCCCGGCCGACTTGGCATTGCCCAACTGGAACGGATTTGGCGCTTTAGCCCATGCAGCCGCATCGCCCGCCAAGTTGATCCGAATGGCGCGTTTGCCAAGGCTGGCGGCAAGGAAGGCGATGCCATCTGCAATACCCACCACCGACTTTTGGAAAACGCACCTTACCTCACGCCCATGGGCAGCAAAGAGGTGGCATTACAAGTCAATTCTGGCGGGCAAAGCCGAACCCTGTACCTGAGCAGCACCAACCTCAATGACAATAATCCAGCCCACTGGATCGAAGGCTATGGCCAACCGCTGTCCAATATTGTATTGGTGATTGTGGGCCTCTTGATCGGCTGGCGCGGTGCTGACTTTGCGCATCTGCGCTATCTTTCGCTGGGTATGTTGTTGTGGGGTCTGCTGCTGCCGATGTATGTATCGGAGCAAAGCTTCAAATGGCTGGACCCGATTGCCCATAGCATACAACTGAGTCTGCCCTGCTTTATCGCCTTCGTTTTAACGGCACCGGAAATGCGCAGCGCCACTTCAGCACCCGCGATTCAAGCCCTGCGCCGTGGTTTGCCTCTCTATCTAATGCTCTGTTTTTTGCAAATTGGCTGGGAAGAATTGGCCCAGTATAACAGTTGGAATGGTATGGCGCGCGATCTTGGACAATATGCGCTCCTGGCACTATCGGCATCAGGCTATGCCGCATTGGTTACCGCCTTGCTGGTTTACCGCCAACTCAGCCACGGCCCAGAACGTGAACGGCTGGATTTGATGGTGCCATTGTTTTGCCTGACGCTGGTGGTGCAAATTCTTCCGGCGGCCTATTATTTTTTCCCTGGCTGGCATACGGTTTGGCTGGCAGCACTGGAATATTTGATGACGCTGTTGTTGCCGCTGGCCCTGGGCTATGCGATTTTGCGCTACCGGGTACTCGATCTGGGCTATGCGATGAATCGCGCCATCTTCTTTTCTCTGATTACCCTTGTGATGGCGGTGACGTTTGGTTTTATTGAGTTTAGTGTCAAATCCCGAATTCCCAAAGATTATGGCACCATGGTGAGTACCGTGTTAGGGATTGGCGTTATTTTGAGCTTTCGCCATATCCACCATTGGTTGGAACAGGTGGTGCAACATTTGTTTTTTCATGACTGGAATGTGAAGGCTGAACACTTTCGCCATCAAATTGCCCGCATCGCCCACATCAACCAGCCTGATCTGATGTTGCAGCGCTTCAGCGAAGCGGTACAAGAGCTGGCCCCAACCGAATCCATCGCCATTTATGTCCAGCCCAAAGCCAATATCGACCAACTGGAACACGATTATATTTTGCGCACTGAAGCGCCCCTGCTGCCGCCCTTGCTCGACTACAACCATGCGCTGATGGCTGAGTTGCGTGGCGGCAGCTTGAAGCTGGAATCGGAAGAGGTGCCGGAACTGGCCAAGGACCTGCCCTTTCGGCTGGCATTTGCCCTGCAATCACGCGGCAGAGTATTGGGGGCGGTATTGCTGGGGCAAAAAAACGATGATCACCGTTATCGGCCGGATGAAATCGCCATTTTGCAAGATGCCTGCAATCATATCGCGCTCGATCTGGAAACGCTGGAAATGCACCGCCTGCAGGCGCAACACTTGCAAATGCAACGCGATCTGGCGAGCTTACAGCAGCAATTGCAAGTGGCGCGGCTGGAGGCCGAGGTGGCGCAACTGCAATTGTTCAAGCAAGCCAAGGCTTAGTTGGCTTGGGCTATTTACATTTTTTGGCTGCGGCCACCAATACAGAAAGCGGCAAGGGGCTTTGAATGAGCCAATCTGCACGCAAAATGCCATGTTGGCCTTGCACCGAGAACGCTATTTGTGGGCTTGTGTTACCCTTTTGTGGCCGATATGCTGGCCGATATGCAGCCACACCCAGAATCCGTGGTGTAATATTTATGCCGTAGCAATAGCGGAGAAGTTTGAACAAATACTCGCAAAAAGCGGCACCACATTCAATTTGATGTTGTGCTTTGCTAGGCTTGGTTGAGTTTTTATATTCGATCACAAATACATAAACTTGACCACCGTTATCCGTCCGAATTTCTGCCGATTCAACCATAGAGTGCAATTTTTCGCCGAGCGCATAATAGATTGCGCTATTACTCTTGTTTAAGCGATTAATCGCATCATCCATGCTTTGTACCTCAACCCCAAACTCGGGTGAAATAGCGCATTTGGCAACGCCCTTATCAGTAAAATGATAAGCAACCACATCCTCGGCACGTAGCCGTTCGCTACCTGCATCGTCATAGCCAAATTCACGTTCCATGTCGGCACGCTCCGGGAATTCACTGCCCAACATGATCATATTATTCACTTCACGCACGATGTAATCAGAGTGTGTGCTGATCACCACGCGTATGCCGCGATTGACCAGACGCGCCAGAAGGCGAGCGACCAGACGTTGATTGTCCGGGTGCAGGTTTAATTCTGGTTCATCGATCATCAGGTAAGCACCGGGTGCGGCACTGGATTCCAACCATGCCCATAAACCATATAGATTCTTGACGGTTGACGAAGCTAGGTGGATCCCCAGTTCCTGACCACTTCGTTGGTTGGGTTTTGCGGTGGGCCTTGCGGTGATGACACCTTCATCACTAACCTTATAATTAACTTTGGCAATATCACGTTGCAAGGCCACTGCTTGATCATGAAACTCCCCATTTGACTTTATCCGGTTTTTCGCATTCCGCAAAAAACGAATATAATGATTAAGCGATTCCGAATGCCTCGCCATCATTAAGTCCCGCTGATCAACAGGCACATCCATATTCTTGCGATTTATAATCCCATCACGATTATTAGGGAGATCGTCATAGAAAAGATTTAACCCTCCTCGCTCTGCCTGGAGTAAAAAAGCACCTTTAGATTGCGAACGAAGGATTAAATTAGTGATCATCATTGAGAGTACAACAACCAACAATTAATCTGGAACTTCTTTTGTATCCAATGCAGTAATGGCGATTGAAGTATTACCCATACTGGTGGGGAAACGGATATCCAACTTACTTTCATCGCCAAACCCAATTGCATGCTCATAATCAGGATTTGCCTCAACAAATTGAAATAATGTAGCTGGATCAAGGAATAAATCAACCCTTGAATCCTCAAAAAATTTAGGTGCGGCTCCAAATAATTGGGGTAAATGTTGGCGCTGTGCTTCTGCCATACCATTTTCAATCAAAGTCCAGTATCGATCACAAAAGTCTTGAACCGGGATTTGCAAGCTACCGTCGGTCTTAATGCGCTCGACCAACCCAGGGGCAAACGAATATTTAGATGGCCAGTTTCCTGCAAACATCGCCCAGAGTGCATACATGTGCCGATTCATGTGATCATATACCAATTCGTAGCTGGCGATTGTTCAAAGCAAGGCATTTATTGCGTACAATAATCGCTACCAACTAACAGCGGTCATCATGGCACAGCAAATTCACCAACTAGCAGCTTAGCCAAAGGAAAGCATCATGTACCCTACTCACCAACTCCCACCCGTGCTGCGCCGTGCGGCGCAATTGTTGGCAGATAGCCCTTACGCCATTCCGCTGGACGATGCGCTGGATGCCGAAATCGGGCATTGGCTCGATCCCCCCACAGATGGCGTTCAGGACAATGTGCTCCCCACACCAAACTGCGCCAGATTATGCCATGGGCAATAATTTGATCACGGCAAAGCTTGCGCCCTGTGGGTCTTGAATGACGGTAAACCGCCCGACGGTTAGAATGTCCATTGGCGGCATGAGGATCTGGCCGCCTGCTGCCTCGGCTTGGGCGGCAGTGGCATCGCAATCATCCACCAAAAAGTAGGGCAACCAATTCGGTGGAATCGGCCCCATTTCAGCCTGAATGGCGAGCATGCCGCCGATCGATTGCTCACCCAATTGCCACTCGGTATAGTCGCTGGGCGCGCCCACCGAACCGCCCTTGGCCCCCCATCCAAACAGATGGGTATAAAACGCGGTCGCACCGGGAATATCGTTGGTTCATAATTCACCCAGCAAAAAGTACCCGCTTCGCCTTGAAGTTGAATGCCTTTGTTTTGATTGGCTTGCCATACGCAAATTGCTGCCCCTTGCGGATCTTGCAAAATCGCCATTCGGCCCGCATCCATCACATCAAACGCACCCGCCTAAAACTCGGTTTGCAAGGTCAGCCGCCACGAGCGCGATTCTACGGGATGAAAATGCACATCTTCCACACCGGATGCGGCCTCGCCCGGCAAACGCGAAGGGTAGTAATAATCGATGGCGGAATCGCGCCGATTGCTCAAATTGTAGCCTTCCAACGCCAGCTTGATGCGTGGGCTGAGTTTATACCCGATGCGGCCATTCAAGGTGCCAGTGGCCTGGGAACGCACGCTATTGTCTTCGGTAAGCGGGCGTGGGCCAAAATAGCGCCATTGCAATGCCCCAAACCATGGGCCCAGGTTATCGACGGCTACCGCCAGCGAAGCCACGCCTTCAACTGCGCCCGTAATGTGTTGACCACTGGCTTGCAGGTCACGGTAGCGGGCGCGGGTGTACGCCAGATCGGCATCGAGCGTGAGCCAGGCCAGGGGCTGGTAGTAATTCGACCATTCAAACCCAACACGCCGACTCGGGCGGCCCGCTTCGGTGCTACCGGCATCCCCAACAAACACCAATTCCGAGGCAAAATCGAGCCGATACAGCGAGAACGTGGTATTCAAGCCCGGCAGCCACTCGTTGCGCACCCCCAGCTCCAGCGCACGTGAGCGCGCCAGCGCAGCGCCCCGCTCCACGTTGTCGCCAGTCTGTGGGTCTTGACGGATTGTGGTGCCGCGTGCATCGTTGCTATGAAAACCACTCCCCGCGTTCAAATAAAACTCGGTTTTTGCCCAGGGGCCGGCGATCAGGTTAAATTTCAGGCTACCGATGCTCGCTTGCTCGTTGCCACTGTTCACTTCATGGTTGGAAGCGACTTTGAAGCGATACCAGTCTTCCCGCGCCCCAAGCACGGTGCGCAAATGCGGGCTCCAGGTGGTTTGATGATCCAGATACAGGCCCAAACTGGTTTCAACGATATGGTCCGAGCGAATCGTGGTCAGCCGTTGGCGCGCCCGGGTGTTGTGCAAGCCGTTAAAAATATTATCGTTCTGAAATTGTGCGCCATAGCGGATGCTGGCGTCTTGGCCCAGCCAGTTAACGCTGCGCCGTTGGCTCCAATCCAGCGCACTGGTTACGCGCTGATCCGGTTGGCTGAATTGGTCACCATTGATCGGATCATTCAAAAAATAACTGAAGTTGGAATATAAATCGAGTTTGGCATGAATGATAGACGCTTGCAGTTTGGTCGCCACGCCATCCTGATTGCGATGCCATTCCAGCCCCAGGCTGGTGCGCCGGGCATTACCGCCATCGGTTTGGTCGATCGCAGCAAATCGGTTGCTCAACAGGCCGCTGGCCAGCGCACGCACCGGGATTTGGTCGGTGGCATGCCAGTGCGCCTGGTAAGCCATGGCGCTTAAGGTAAGGCCTTGCGCGGCATTGCCCTGGTGGTAGCGCAACACACCATTGAGCTTGCGAAAATCATCGCCCTGTACAAACGGGCCATCATTTTTAAACGCCTCCAGCGCATACAACAAATGGCCCGCCCCCAGCATCGGCGAATCGGCCAGTAACAGGCGACGAAAGCCATTTTGGCCCACCCCAAGGCTGGCAATGCCCTGATCCAATTTGTTTTGATACTGCACATTCACGGCACCTGCCGCTGCAAAATCGCCCATGCTGGCATCAAATGCACCTTTTTGATATTCCAGCCGATTGGCCAATTCCGGGATCAGAAAATTCAAGTCACTCCAGCCCTGGCCGTGGCTGTGGCTACGCTGATTCACGAGCATACCGTCCACGCTGGTACGCAAATCGGTGCCATGATCCAGATTAAACCCACGCAAGTAAAATTGATTGGCCTTGCCCTCACCACTATGCTGGCTGACGATTAAACCGGGCGCGGTTTCCAATAGTTCAGCCGGTCGATACACCGCACGTGCGGCCAGTTGCTTTTGTGTGACTATCCCGGCATTGGCCGAATCGGCTTTGCCAATTTGACTGGTGCGCGACCCTTCAATTATCACAGTTTGCAGCGCGGGCTCGACAGGGGTATCGGCGTCCAAAGCACTATTGGGCGTGGTTGGTTCAGCGTTGGCCATACTCACCATACCCGCGATGAAACAACACAGGGCATACCCATATTTGCGCTTAAAACCTGATATCTGCATCATTATTTTGACCTGAATTGAAGGTGACTGAACGGCTTCGAAGTTTATACGGAATTTGGCCACAATTCGGATTCAGATGGATTGAAAATCCTGATTTTTTTAATTTCGCTTGATTGAAATATAATCATACTATATAATTCATAAAGTGTAAGCGCTTACATCGAAATGTTTACCAGATAAATCCAAATTACTCAATAATTATAGGAGACAAAAAAACGACTGCCTCACAATTGAATTGCTGCTTTCCATCAACGCCCGTCGCGACTGCACTCACGCTGGCCATGCTTACCCTTTCTAACGCGGCACTGGCTGCGGCCCCCAGTGCGGGCGGGGTATTTACCCTGATTAATACCAACAGCAACAAGGCATTGGATGTGCCGCACGCCCGGAAAACGCACGGATTGAAAATGGCCATTTGGTGATTGAAGCACGCAAAGAATCTTACGGCGGCAAACAATACACCTCGGCCCGCTTGCGCACATTAAACAAAGGCGACTGGCTCTATGGCCGCTTCGAATCACGCATCAAACTGCCACGCGGCCAAGGAATATGGCCTGCTTTCTGGATGCTACCGACCGACAATAAATATGGCAGTTGGGCCGCCAGCGGTGAAATTGATATTCTGGAAGCGATCAACACCAATGCCGCCGATGGCAATACCATTTATGGATCGATCCACTTTGGCAATACCTGGCCCAACAATCAACATACCACAGTGGCTTACAACCCCAGCACCAATATCGCCGACAATTATCACACCTATGCCGTGGAATGGGAACCGCGCCAAATTCGCTGGTATGTGGATAATGTGCTGTATTCCACCCAAACCCAATGGAGTTCCGGCGGCGGTGCCTACCCGGCCCCGTTTGATCAACGCTTTCATGCTTTGTTGAATTTGGCGGTGGGTGGCAATTGGCCTGGTAGCCCGAATTCGGCGACCGCGTTCCCACAGCAGATGCTGGTGGATTATGTGCGGGTGTATCAAAAATAGCATTTAAAACTTGGGGCGGCAGGAAGGTCGCCCCGATCCGAATCAAACTGGATAAATTTCAATAGCCTACTTCTTCTCGCCAGATACCCGCTTGCCGCCCAAGCCGTCAATATAGCGCATGGCAAACCCATAATCATATGATTTACCATTCATTTTCATTAACAAACCAGCATCTTCCAATTGCGCAATGAATGCGTCAAAAGTGGGGTACTTCAGTTGGGATGTGGCTTGCCAAACAGCTCCCAATTCATCACTCATAAACTGAGATGGCAACGAACCAGTATTTTGAACATTTTCCAGAAACGTCACCAACTTTGGCTATTCGTTTTTGAGCGCATTCACCCGTTCAATAGATGCTTTGATCAAACCCGTTTGCATCGCAGGCTTGCTAAGTAACCGATCACTGGCAATCGGCTTGCTGCTATTTTTGCTTTCCAGTTCGTGCCCTTTTGCCTTTTGCAGCAGAACTGTCAGCGAGCACGCATAGTTGGGCATGGCACTTTCAAGCGGGTAATTCGGTGCCGAAGCAACGCCAGGATTGTAATAAATCTCAACCCATGCCTCATCTTCATCCAAACCTAATTGCGGGAGAAAGCGCGACACCAGTTCGCGCCCCACCACACCTTCAGGCACGGGCGACAATACCAGGTGGGTATTGATCCCGCTGATCCCGGCAGCAAAGTTTGCCCCGATTCCAACATGAATACGGCATCATCCCAGGTGGCGGGTGCCAACAGTTTCAGCAGTGTCATTGTAATACCCAGCTCTTTTGCTTCATCAGGGGTGTAAAGATCGCTAATGCCCACTTGCAAGCCTGCGACTCAAAGTAATGGCGCGACTCGCGCCAAACACTGCACGCGAGTCTGACCAGCAAACGATGCATCAATAACCAAAACTATCGCGGTTTTGCCTGCCCCCACATCAAGTTCGTATTTTTGGGGGAATAATTCATCCAGTTTTACACGCAATTCACTTACCTGACTCATTTCACAGTAATCGTTCACTCCCCCACTGGCACCGGTGGCAAATCCGGCAAAGGCGCACCTACTCTCGCAGCAGCGATCACCTCACCAATATAAACCCAGGCCACAGCGGATCGGCAACGGCAAGTTTCAATAACACTGGCCGCAAGGGCATACGCACGGGTACCCGCTTCGCTTCGGGTGCCTTGATTGATGCGGCGCGCAATCACCCAATGCCGCAAAGCCTGTTCGGCAGCGTTGTTGGTTAAAGGCAAATGCGGCTCATGCACTTGGCGCAAAATCACCTCCCAATCGAGCAGGAATTCGCGCGCAACCGCACCGAGCTTATGATAGTGATCAGACTGATGCAGTTCACAAAGTGTTTTTAATTGTGCAATGTGTGCCGCGTATTGGCTCGCCAGCCCGGTCATATCCGGCTTCTGCCGTGCCGCATAAATGGCGGCCATCAGCATAAGTGTTCATGCGTAATCTATTTTAAAAAAAGTGCCATAAGAGCAAAATATCTTGTCCACCTCATTGAGCAATGCGTCTTTTGCCCATGACTTGAGTGGTCGCCAATGATATTTAGCATGCTTCCATCGTATTTCAATGAGA